>JBLNGJ010000360.1:0-4442 GCA_050264675.1 Micromonosporaceae bacterium | reverse complement strand
GTCGCGATCGCGTCGACCAGGCTCGGGCGCAGCTCGGCCGGTTGCAGGTAGCTGACCCGGACGCGGGCGATGCCGGGCACCGCGACAAGCTGACCCAGCAGCTTCTCCAGCGCCCGCACGTCGCCGAGATCCTTGCCGTAGGACGTGGAGTTCTCGCTCACCAGCACCAGCTCGCGCACCCCCTGCCCGGCCAGCCAGTCAGCCTCGGCGAGAACGGCGTCGGGCGTACGTGAGACGAACGCGCCGCGAAACGACGGGATGGCGCAGAACGAGCACCGGCGGTCGCAGCCGGAGGCGAGTTTGACCGGCGCCACCGGGCCGCCGGTGAGGCGGCGCCGAAGCACCGGCCGAAGGTGCGCCGGGGTTCTGTCGTGGAGATCGATGGGCTCGTCCACCGGACCGCCGTGGCCGGGCAGGCTCATGGCTGCGGCTGACCGAGCGGCTGGCGCGAGCGGTAGCAGCGCGCGCCGATCCTGTGGCGCATGCGCCGGGTGCGCTTGGCCGGCCAGCACCGCGCGCAGCCGCTCACCGATCTCGGGATAGTCATCGAAGCTCAGCACTGCGTCGGCCTCTGGCAGCGAGGCGGCGAGCTCGCGTCCGTAGCGCTGCGCGAGGCAGCCGGTGGCGACGACCTTCGCCCCGGTCCCGGCCGCGGCGAGCAGCGTGTCGATCGACTCCCGTTTGGCCTGTTCGACGAAGCCGCACGTGTTCACCACGACGACGTCGGCCCGTTCGCCGTCCGGGGTCAGCTGCCAGCCGTCGGCGTGCAACCGGGCGGCCAGCTCCTCCGAGTCCACCTCGTTGCGGGCACAGCCGAGTGTGACCAGCGCCACGCGCCGGCCCGCCGGCGGACTAGAGGGGACGGACACTCACCGAGGGTACCCGCCCGCAGGTCAACCCGGCCTCGGCCCGGGCCGCGGCCGCGGTCAGGGCCTGCAGCATCGCGCGGGCCCGCGCCTCGTCCAGCTCGCCGAGCTCGCGACGCAGCGACTGGTAGGCGCGATCGAAGCAACGGCTGGCCCGGCGGTGCGCGGCCAGCCCTGACCGGGTCAGCGTGAGCACACTGGCCCGTTGGTCGCTCGGGTGGGCCTCGCGCTCGGCGTGGCCACGCTCCACCATGGACCGTACGTAGTCGGCCGCGGTGGTCAGCGGCAGGCCGAGCTGCCGGGCCAGCTCGGTCATCGTGATCGGCCCGGCTGACCGGCCGGCTCTACGGCCGGGGGTCGACCGCGGTGGTGCTGTCCAACATGGGCGACAACGACGCGGGCCCCCGGGACGTGTTCGCGCCGGTGCTGGCCGCCCGCGGGTACACCGTGCTCACGTACTCGTTCCGGTATCCGCGCCGGACGAGCGCCTTCACCCCCGAGTTCGCCGCGGCGACGGTCACCGACCTACGGGCCGCGGTCGCGCTGGTGCGCCAGCGCGGTGGCGGCCGGTTGGTCCTCATCGGCGCCAGCCTCGGCGGCATGGCCACGGCCAAGGTGGCCGGCTCGGTCCGGGCTGACGCGGTGGTGATCATCTCAGCGCCGGCC
Organism: Micromonosporaceae bacterium; assembly: GCA_050264675.1. Lineage (GTDB taxonomy): Bacteria > Actinomycetota > Actinomycetes > Mycobacteriales > Micromonosporaceae > JBLNGJ01. Next base: position 2,910 of record JBLNGJ010000360.1, on the reverse strand, counting down.
GAGCTGCCCGCCTACGGCTTCATGGTCGACCCAGCCGAGATCGCCGGGTTGGCCGCGCCGTCGCTGTTTGTGTCCAGTGTGGACGACTCGGTCGTGCCGCTGGGCCAGACCACGGGCCTCTACGACCGGACGCCGGGCCCCAAGCAGCTGCAGACCTATCCCGGCGGAGCGCACGGTGTGCAGATTCTGGCCACCGCGAACGGGGACGCGTTGCGACAGCGCCTGGTCGAGTTCGTCTCGGCGAACGCGCCGCCCTGAGCTACCCCTTCCCTGGCCACGTCGCCCTCGACCGCCCGGCTCGAGCCTCGATCACCAGCATTGCCAGCAGCACCACGATCAATGGGACCAGCTGCGCCACGGCGCGGACCAGGCCCAGCGGTACGGTCGCCAGCACGCCGATCGCGCCCCACAGGCGGTAGCGCGAGCGCCCGATCGAGAGCACCCGCCGGTAGGCGACGTCGCCGAAGAGAAACAGCGCCACGCCACCACCGAGAGCCAACGCCTGGGCCAGGGTGAGCTCGGCGGTGGACTTGGCGATCGCGACCTTGACCCCGGCCGCGAGCACCACGATGCCGAGCAGCAGCGGATAGTGGGCGTACCCGTAGGCGTTCAGCGCGGCCCGCGGACGCCGCTGCGGTTCGACCGCGGCGAGCGCCCGCTCGGCGCCACCGTCGTCGCCTTCGAAGTAGACCCACCACAGGTAGTAGGACAACGTCAAGCCGAGCACCGCGACCGCGACCAGGCGCAGGTCGAGGGTGAGCCCGGCCGCGCCGATGCCGATCGCGACGATCGACTCGCCGAGGGCGACGATCACCACGAGCCCGTGCCGCTCCACAAAATGGGCGGCGGAGATGCTGTAGCCGCCGAGTGAGTGCAGGTACGGCGTGATGATCTGCACCGCGAGCGCCGCCGCCCAGGACGCGTACCGCCAGGGCCCCGGGAGGAAGCCGCCGGCCAGCACCAGGCCGGCGCTGAGCAGGTTCAGCGGGGCCAGGCCCCGCATGACCGCCACTCCCCCGGGGCCGGCGGAGTGCAGGAACAGGCCACTGTGGACGGCGTTGACGACGAAGTACCCGGCCCCGAAGGCCCAACCCGATGCGCCGAAGGCATCCGGGATGGCCAGCGCCATCACCAGGAAACCACCCATGCCGACCAGCACCAGCGTGCGCCGGAGCCGGTTGGTCGGGGCGACCGCGTTGGTGAGCCAGGCGTAGCCCCCGTACATCCACAGGATCACCCCGAGCAGCAGGCCGATGTTGCCCAGGCCGCGCCAGGTGAGGTCCTTGGCCAGCACCGCGGTGAGCGCGGTCATGGTGGAGACGAAGACCAGGTCGAAGAAGAGCTCGAGCGTGCTCACCCGCACGGCCGGCTCGGTGCCGACCCGCTCGGCCGGCTCAGCGGTCGCCACGGAGGCTGTCCAGAACGGCGTCGAGCTCGTCCGGCTTGACCAGCACGTCACGAGCCTTGGAACCCTCCGACCGGCCGACGATGCCCCGGGTCTCCATGAGGTCCATCAGGCGCCCGGCCTTGGCGAAACCGACCCGCAGCTTGCGCTGCAACATCGAGGTCGAGCCGAACTGGGTCGTCACGACCAGCTCGACCGCCTGCAGCAGCAGGTCCAGGTCATCGCCTATCCCCTCATCGACCTTCTTGCGGGCATCCGGCGGCGGTGCGAGCACATCGGGGCGGAACTCCGGCTCGCGTTGGTCCTTGCAGAACCGCACCACGTCCTGGATCTCGCCCTCGGTGACCCACGCGCCCTGCACCCGCACCGGCTTGGCCGCCCCCATCGGCAGGAAGAGCGCATCGCCGCGTCCGATCAGCTTCTCCGCGCCGGGCTGGTCGAGGATGACCCGGGAATCGGCCAGCGATGAGGTGGCGAACGCGAGGCGGGACGGCACATTCGCCTTGATCAGGCCAGTGACCACGTCGACGCTGGGGCGCTGGGTCGCCAGCACGAGATGGATGCCGGCGGCCCGGGCCAGCTGGGTTACCCGGACCACCGCGTCCTCGACGTCGCGCGGCGCGATCATCATGAGGTCGGCCAGCTCATCGACGATGACCAGCAGATAGGGGTACGGGCGGTAGACGCGTTCGCTGCCCGGCGGCGGCTTGAGCTGACCGGCGCGCACCTTGCGGTTGAAGTCGTCAATGTGGCGCACGCCGGCCGCGGCGAGGTCGTCGTAGCGCATCTCCATCTCACGCACGACCCAGTCGAGCGCGTCCGCGGCCTTCTTCGGGTTGGTGACGATCGGCGTCACCAGGTGCGGCACGCCCTCGTAGTGGTTGAGCTCGACCCGCTTCGGGTCGATGAGCAGCAGCCGGACCTGATCCGGCGTGGCCCGGGCCAGGATCGAGACCAGCAGGGTGTTCAGGCAGCTGGACTTGCCGGCGCCGGTGGCGCCGGCGATGAGGATGTGCGGCATCTTGGCGAGGTTGGCCACCACGAAGCCGCCCTCGATGTCCTTGCCCAGCGCGACCAGGAGCGGGTGGTGGTCGGCCGTGGCGGCGCGTGAGCGCAGCACATCGCCGATGGCCACGTTCTCCCGGTCGGCGTTGGGAATCTCCACCCCGACCGCGGACTTGCCGGGGATCGGGCTGATGATGCGCACGTCCGGTGACTTGACCGCGTACGCGATGTTGCGGGAGAGCTGGGTGATGCGCTCGACCTTGACCCCAAGGCCGAGCTCGACCTCATACCGCGTCACGGTCGGGCCCCGGGCGAAGCCGGTGACGGCAGCGTCCACATCGAACTGTTCGAAGACCGCCTGCAGCGCCGCGATGACCTCGTCGTTGGCCCGGCTCCGGGCCCGCGGCGACTCCCCCCGCCGCCGCAGGGTGACCGGCGGCAGCTGGTAGTCGGTCTCCAGTGGGGCCAGCGGTAGCTGCTGGGCGCGCACCGGCGCCGGG
>JBLNGJ010000359.1:0-3589 GCA_050264675.1 Micromonosporaceae bacterium | reverse complement strand
CTGGGTCTGGCGGTACGAGGGCACCAACGGGCAAAAGCAGCTCGGCGGCAGCGAGTCGTTCCCCAGCCAGTCCGACGCCGAGTCGTGGCTCGGTCAGGCCTGGCGCGACCTGGTCGCGCGGGGCGTGGTCACCGCGGTGCTGGCCGAGGACGACCGGGTCGAGTACCGGATGAGCCTGCTGCCGGCGGGTGAGTGAGATGGCATTTGGCCGCGGCCCGCACGGTCTCGCGATCGGCGTACCCAAGGATGCGTTCCGGCCGTCGCCGGTCTTCCTCGGTCTGGTCGCGCTGTTCATCACCGGTGGCGTGATGGCCTGGAACGGCTACGGCAACCCCAGCCTCGACGTCTTCATCTTCGTGGTGGCCGGTTGGCTGGTCTCACTCTGCCTGCACGAGTACGCGCACGCGCTGCTGGCCTACCGGGCCGGTGATGTGGCGGTCGCCGCCCGGGGCTATCTGAAGCTGAACCCGCTGAAGTACACCCATCCTTTGCTCTCCATCGTGCTGCCGGTGCTCTTCCTGCTCATGGGCGGCATCGGCCTGCCGGGTGGCGCGGTCTGGGTCGACCGGCACGCGATCCGCAACCGCCTGGCCGACAGCCTCATCAGTGCCGCCGGCCCGGCCGTGAACGTCGTCTTCGCGATCGGGCTCTTCGTGCCCTTCGTCGTCGGCGTTGACACCAACGCCCACCCGGTGTTCTGGGCCGGCCTGGGCTTCCTGGCCTTTCTTCAGCTCACCGCATCCCTGCTCAACCTGGCGCCGGTGCCCGGCGTCGACGGCGGCAACCTGATCCGGCCCTGGTTGTCACCCCAGTGGCAGCGCGGCTTCGACGTGGTCGCGCCCTACGGCATGCTGCTGCTCATCGCCGCGCTGTTCCAGCCGTTCGTGAACGACATCTTCTTCGGCGTGATCTTCGCGATCTCGGACCTGCTCGGCGTGCCGGCCGGCATCTACGCCGAGGGCTTTGACCTGCTGCGCTTCTGGCGGTAGCTGACCGGTCAGGGGGCACCGGGCCTACGGGCGCCGGGCCGGTGACTCGGTCTTGGCGGGATCGCGTTCCACGATCGGCCCCAGCGCCTCGTCGATCGACTTGAGCGTGGCCGCGTCGAGCCGTACGCCGGCGGCCCTGACGTTGTCGGTCAGCTGTTCGGGCCGGGTGGCACCGACGATGGCGGTGGAGACGTTCGGGTTCTGCAGCACCCAGGCGATGGCGAGCTGGGCCATGCTCAGACCCGCCTGCTCGGCGATCGGGCGCAGCCGCTGCACCGCGCTGAGCACCTCGTCGGCGAGCAGCCGCCGGATGAAGACGGCGCCGGACTTCTCGTCGGTGGCCCGGGAGCCTTCGGGTGGCGCCTGGCCGGGCAGGTACTTGCCGGTGAGCACACCCTGGGCGATCGGCGACCACACGACCTGGCCGATGCCGAGCTCCTCGCACGTGGGCACGACTTCAGCCTCGATGACCCGCCAGAGCATCGAGTACTGCGGCTGGTTGGCGACGAGCTGGATCTTCAGCTCACGGGCGAGCTCGTGGGCGGCCCGGATCTGGTCGGCCGTCCACTCCGACACTCCAATGTAGAGTGCCTTGCCGGCGTGGACGATGTCGGCGAAGGCCTGCATCGTCTCGTCCAGCGGCGTCTCGTGGTCGTAGCGGTGAGCCTGGTAGAGGTCGACGTACTCGGTCTGCAGCCGGCGCAGCGAGCCGTCGATCGCCTCCATCATGTGTTTGCGGGACAGGCCACGATCGTTGCGACCGGGCCCGGTCGGCCAGAAGACCTTGGTAAATATCTCCAGACCCTCGCGCCGCTGGCCGGCCAACGCCCGCCCGAGCACTGACTCGGCGGCGGTGCCGGCGTAGACATCGGCGGTGTCGAAGGTGGTGATGCCCAGATCCAGCGCGGCGTGCACGCACGCCGTGGCCGCGTCCTCCTCGACCTGCGAGCCGTGGGTGATCCAGTTGCCGTACGAGATCTCGCTGACGAGCATGCCCGACCGGCCCAGGGGACGAAACTCCATGGGCAGACAGTAACCCCGAGATCTACAGCAGAGGGCGGGTGTCGGCCAGAAGCTGTTCGAGTTCGACCGCCACCGCGTTGCGGCTCGGGTGGGCCGGCGGGATCAGTGGCGCGCCGCTGCGGTCCAGCGCACCCCAGCGTTGGTTGGCGTCGGTGACGAGGAACGCGACCGGGTGGATGACGATCGCCGGGTAGCTCGGCGGCACCAGCACCCGGCCGGTACGGTCCACAATGCCCTTGCGGCCGCCGACCTCGATCACGGCCAGACCCTCGTCGGTGAACCCCTCGACGTAGCGGCCATCGGCGAGGCCGGTGGCGAACGCGTCGAAGGCGAACGGCACTACCATCGCGCCGGTCTTGTCGACCGCCCCCCACTTGCCGCCGCGGCGGGCCACCGCGATGCCCCGGCGGAACGGGCGCACGTCATCGAAGGTCGCCCGGATCACGACCCGGTTGCCTTTGTCGATCGCCACCCATTGGGACAGGCCGTCGCGGGAGACCCAGGCCAGCCCGTCGGAGAAGCTGCCGACGCCGAGATAGCCCACCCGAGGGTCGATGAGCAGCCGGCCCAGCTCGTCGATGAGACCCCAGGTCTCGAAGCCGAGCGGACGCACCCAGGCCACCCCGTCGCGGAAGGGCTGCACGTCGGCGAATTGCGGACCGATCGGCCAGCCGCCCTGGTCGTCCTGGTAACCCCACCGGTCGATGTACTCATCGAAGGTGGGCGTGGGTGGCTTGTGGGTCTGCAGGATCTCGTCCCGGGTCCGCGGGTAGGGACCCCAGCCCCGCTCGGCGACCCGACCGAAGAGCGCGTCGAGGGCGACCTCGGTCGCCGCCACCAGCTCTGGGTCGCCATCGCGGCGTAGCTCCAGGGCCTTCTCGAAGTGCTGGCAAGCCTCGATGTAGCGGTCCTGGGCGAACGCGCACTTGCCGGCGTAGTGGTGGATCGTGGCGCGGAGCCGGTCGGGCAGCTCGGGCGAGTTGGCCTGGGCGAGCAGCCGGTCGGCCTCGCCGATCTCGCCGGTGCGGATGAGCACGTTGGCCAGCCGGGCCTGGGCCACCGCGATGCGGCGCAGCTGGCCGGAGGCTTCGGCGTGCCCCAGCGCCATCTTCGCGTCGGCGAAGGCCGCCCGGTAGTCGCCGAGGATGCGGGCGACCACGGAGCGCAGGCCGAGCAGGCGGGCCCGGCCCGGGTTGTCCATCGCGGTCTCCAGCTTCGCGGTCAGCTGCTCGCGGATGGCGTAGAGCCGGCCCGGGTCACCGGGGATCTCGTGCAGGTCATGCGGGTCGTAGTGGATGGTGACCGCGGCGAGCGCCTGCTCGGGGTCCTGCGGCTGCTCCAGGTCACGCCAGCTGGTTGGGGCCGGTGCGGTGCTGCCCTGGGCGGCGACCGGAGCGGGCGACGTGGGGGCTTCGTCGGCGTAGCGCTCCTCCGAGCGCTGCTCGACCTCGACCTCCGCGGCGGCCCGGCGCGCCCGGTAGTCGCCCTCGCGCTCGTCGTCCTCGACCGGTGCCGTGCCACCGGCCTCCGGGCGCGGGACCACACGCGACCAAGGCATCGTGGGCACGGTCGCCCAC
>JBLNGJ010000358.1:0-12452 GCA_050264675.1 Micromonosporaceae bacterium | reverse complement strand
GGTGCTCGCGCTGCGGCTCGACGGCCACCGGCTGACCCAGGTCGCCCTCGACGGGGCGTACCTGCCCGCCCCGGTCGACCGCGATCGGGTGCTGCTGGCCCCGGGTAACCGCACCGACCTGCTTATCCGGCCCACCGGCCGCGGCCGGTACGCCCTGCTCGCCGAGCCGTACGACCGCGGCGGCCGGGGCATGATGGGCGGTCCGGTTGCGACCGGTCCGAACACGCTGGCCACGCTGGCCGCGACCGGGCCTTCCGCTCCTCCGCCGGCACTGCCCCTCGTGCCGCCGGCCCCGGGCCCCCCACCGGACACGGCGGTAGCCCGGGGCCGCCGGATCACCTTCGCCATGGGCATGGGTGGAATGCGCGGTGGCGGAATGGGCCCGCGCGCGATGGCCTTCACCATCGACGGACGCACCTTCGACCCAGACCGCGACGATCAGAGCGTCCAACTCGGCGCGGTCGAGGACTGGACCGTGGTCAACACCAGCCCGATGGACCACCCGTTTCACCTGCACGCCTGGTCGTTCCATGTGCTGACCGGCGCCAGCGGCTCGGCTCCCTCCGGCGTGCGGCAGGACGTCGTCCTGGTACCCGCGGGAGGATCCGTGCGGCTACGCATCCCGTTCACCGACCACGCCGGCCGCAGCGTCTACCACTGCCACGTCCTCGACCACGAAGACCTGGGCATGATGGCCACCGTCAACGTGCACGGTTGAGGTCGGGGCGTGACTTGAGTTTCGCGACAGCAAGCTTCGGACGCGAAGAGGTACATCTCATCTGCGAGTGTCGTCATCTGAACGACGGAATCTCACCATGATCGATCAATCCAGGTAGAGGGGCGCTTCTATATCCACGCCCCGCGCGCAGCGACGCCGCGCTACTGAATGGGGAGGCCCGACTCGGTTTGGTGAAGTGTCAGTTGGACGCCGTCGCCGCACAACTTGCACCGAGAGGGCGCACTTTCTGATATGGCGTGTTGGCCCGGTTGTTGAAGAATGGTGATCAGTTGCCGTTCTTGGCGCAAGATTGGAGATTGCAGTATGCGTAGCAAGGGCAAGATGGTTGCCTGGGGCGTAACCGTGGCGGCCGCGGCTGCCTTAGTTATTACGAGTACGGTGCACGCGGGGTTCGGGTCGGGCAGTGCGGTCGTGGCAACGCCTCGGCCGACCGCGACGTCGCTGAGCTCGGTCCAACTGCGCTCGGTGCTGGTGCCGCTGTCTCAACAGCCGGCCAGCCAGTCGGTGGGTCCGATCACGCTGAAGCAGGCGGCAAATAGCTTCCCCCTGCCTGCGGGTGAGGTGTACTCGCCCTGGTCATGCCTCCTCTACATCTACAACGTGATCGGTTCGTTCAACGGATTGGACGGTTGGATTCAATACGGCACTCGCGTCGCCACGGGCAAGAAGTTCATACAGTATGTCGTCGATATTCCGAGCGGAGCGAACGTCGGGGCCATCGCGGCCTCAGCTGCGACCTGTCCGACCGGTACCATAACTTTGCAGGGCACGGTTACCGGCGGAATTACCCTCACCAACAGTCAGGCACCGCAGTTCGCCGGGGCCCAGAGCTATGCGCTAAATACCCGCATTCAGTTCAACGAGACGCCGGGCAGCCCGGGAGCGACGATTCTGAACCAGTACCTGGGGCAGGTGTTCTCCGGGCCCAGCTTCGATGTGCAAACGTATACAGACGTGACCGACTTCGTGGGTGTGGGGAACACCCTGATGGTCGTCGAGGAGTTCGACCAGGAAACCGCTGACGTGATCGCCGGCGGCATGGTGGAGAACCTGAACAAGGTAATTGTCGATCACCCGACTGAGTGAGGGTGGCGAGCCTCCGGCGCCTCGAGGACATCGCCAGGACCAATGAACCAAGCGTGAGAAAGCTGGCGCCCGGGTACTGCCCGGGCGCCAGCTTTGCGTCACCGAGGTGCGAAAACGAGCTAGCCTGCGACGCGGTGGGTGGTCCAGAACGAGGAAAGGTCGATCGGCGTAGCCGCTTGGGCGGCAGCCTTGAATTCCGCCACAGTGGACACACCGTACCAGTGCGATTGAGCATAGGACAGCATCAGGTTGGCCATCGCGCTGTCGCCAATGGTGCGCCGTAGGTCGTGCAGGGCGCACTTGCCGTAGGTGTACACCACGGTGCCGTAGCGGCTGGAGTGCAAGTCCCAGTAGGCCATCGGGTTGGTGATCTTCTCATCGACACTTTGCCAAGAGACTGCAGCCCAGCAGTTGGTCCCGAGGACGCCGCGCTGCAGATCGGTGGCGTAGTCGGTGAAGCCCTCGTCGAGCCAGGGCGAGGTGTACTCGTCATCGCCGACGATGCCGTACCACCATTGGTGACCCAGCTCGTGGATCACGGGCACGCTGGAGGTCTGGGACAGGACCAGGCCGGGGTACTCCATGCCGCCGAACCAGAAGTTGTTGTGCAGCACCAGATCGACCTCGCCATATGGATAGGCGCCGAAGCGTGCGGCGTGACCGTCCATCGCCGCGACTCCGGTCGACTGCATGCTCGCCGCCGTACCGGACGTGATGCCCGAGGTCCACCACGTGTTGAATACCACCCCACCCGTTGTGGTTGTGGTGCTCTTCGTGAATGGTCCGGCCACCCAGGCGAATTCGCGCACGTTCGTGGCGGTGGCGGTGGTCACGGTGCGCCCGGGCCCGCCGGGTGCGTCGGTCGCCGTGCCCGTCGTCGGAGTCAGCACCGATGTCGGGTGGTCGAGGCTTACCGTGTAGTTGCTGGCGAGCTGGTAGAAGCTCTCGCCGTTGTTGGTGTAGGGATCCAAATGCCAGCCCGCGCCGTCGCGCACGGCGAGCACCGGAATCGCATTACCGATGAAGTTGTAGGAGCCGTCCCGGCCGAACCGGTCGCTACCATTGGGCACCACGATGGACACATCAAAGCCGATCGTGCCGGACTGGTTCTGGTTCAATGCCGCCGGCAGGGTCACTTTGACTGCGGTGCAGTTGACCTCGAGCGCGCCCGCAGTTCCGCCGGTGACGCCGCTGATCTGGATCGGCTGGTTGGATGGACAGGTGCCGTGGTAGTTGTCCCACAGCCGCAGGTACACCTCTGACAGCGGCGTCGGCGATACGTTGGTGAACGAGATCGTTTCGTGCCCGGTCCAGGTTCCGCCGGTGGTGTCACTGGTCAAGTTGAGCGTGTAGCTGCCCTGGGCGGGGGTGCGCGTGGGGTCGGCCGGGGTGGGGTTGACCGTCCAGGTGAATGCCGCGCTGCCGGAGTGGCTGCCCGGATCCATCGCCGTCACGGTGACGTTGCCTGTCGCTGGTGTGGTCGGGGTGCCGGCGATAAGGCCGGTCGAGCTGTTGATGGACAATCCGGCCGGAAGGCCAGTCGCGCCATAGCTGAGGTTGTCTCCTTGTGGGTCGGTGGCCACGATCTGGAGGCTGACCGGCGTCCCGACTATGGAGGACTGGTTACCCGGGTTGGTGACGACCGGATCCTGGCTGGCGCCATCGACAACATCAAGTGTCACGTCATCGATGACGAAGCTGGTCTGCAGGTTGGGGCTCTCCACGCCCGTGTAGCTCAACACCACCGTCTGACCGGCGAAGGCGGAGACGTCGATGGTGCGAAGCTGATAACCGGTGTTCGGGTCGAGGTTGGAGTACGACGCGATCGTCGTGTTCCCCAGCTTTACCGTCAGTCTGTCGCGGGCAACCGACGTGGTCTCGGCTGTGTCGATGTGGAGCCAGTACGTCAGCGTCGCGCTGGTGCAGCCCACCGGCAGGGTGACGGTCTGGGACAGCGTGTCGGTGTGCTTGACGGCGTCTCCGCCGAGCCAGGCATCACGAGTGCCGCTGTGCGGCGGCTGGCTGGGGAAACTGCCGATGACTCCGGCAGTCGCGGTCCATGGGCTGCTGCCGACCTCGAAGCCTGGATTGGCGATGAGTTGGGCCGGCGTGCAGGCGGCGTAGGCCGGCGAGCCAGCACCGAGCACGGTGACCAAGGTGGCGACCACGACCAGCGAGGATCCGGTCGCGATGGCGAGCAGTCTTCGCGGCATGAGGGCCTCCATCCGGTGGGCAGCGAGCTCATAGTATCTGATCGATTAGATCAGATATTTACCTGCATCATCGTCAATGATCGATCCAGGGCAGGTCCGCACCCGCGAACCTGCCCTGGACTGAACTGAGTTCTAGATCAACGACGGAGTTACAGGGTGAGCGTCCAGCTGTCGATGAAGCCAGCCTGGCCATTCTTGGTGTCTTGCACCCGCAGGTTCCAGGTGCCGTTGCGTGCTTCGCTGGACAGGTTGACCGTGTAGGTCTGGTTGATGTTGTCGGTGCCGCCGCCGGTGCGGTTGTGCAGGAGATACAGCGACCCGTCCGGGGCGACCAGGTTGACAATCAGGTCACCGATACGCGGGTGCACAATGTGCACCTCAACCGTGCTGGTGGCCGACGCGTTGCCGGTGCAGCCCGAGATCACGATCGAGCTCTGGGCCGTGCCCGGGTCCGGGATGGTGATGTTGTTCGGATTCGTTCCGCTACAGCCACCGCCGGTCACCGTCAGCGTGTACGGCGTGCTGTGTGTCGCCGATGCCGCGGTGCCGGTGACGTTGACCGCGTAGGTGCCCGGCGGGGTGCTGGCCAACGTACTGATGGTCATGGTTGAGGAACCACCAGCGGTCACCGACGGTGGGCTGAACGACGCGCTCGCGCCGGCGGGCAGGCCGCTGGCGGAGAACGTCACGGTCTCGGCCGAGCCGGAGATGACTGCCGTGCTCACGCTGGCATTCACCGAGCCACCCGGCGCTGTGGAGCCGGACGTCGGGCTGACCGAGATAGAGAAGTCGTTGCCGCTGGCGCAGGGGGAGTCGTTACCGGCCACGTTGACCGCCGTCCACGCGGCCTGGACGGTCCGGTACTCCAGGGAGCAGAACCCGTACAGGTCGGTGGCGGCGGAGAGGGTGTAGGGCCGGGAGGTGTTGGCCGGGTTGGCGGTGTTGACGTAGCGGGTGCTGGAGGTGAAGTAGATGTCCAGCGCCCGGTACCAGATCAGCTGGGCCTTGGCCCGACCGATGCCGACCACGCTCGGGGCGCTGCCGCAGATCGGGCTGGTGCCGAATGGCGTCGCGCCGGTGCCTTCGGACAAGTTGAAGAAGAAGTGGTTGGCCACACCGGAGGAGTAGTGCACGTCGACACTGTTGGTCGTGGTCGACCAGCAGCCGTGCGACGCGCCGTCCAGCGGCGGGTTGTACATCCACCGCAACGGGGTCCCGTTGCCGTTGATGTCGATCTTCTCCCCGACCAGGTAGTCACCCGGATCGTTGGGGTTGTTGGCGAAGAACTCCACCATGTTGCCGAAGATGTCTGACGTGCCCTCGTTGAGACCACCGGACTCGCCGGAGTAGGTCAGCCCGCCGGGCACCACGTTCTCAGTGATGCCGTGGCTCATCTCGTGGCCGGCCACATCGATGGAGACCAGCGGCTTGAGGTTGCCCGCCCCATCGCCGTAGGTCATCCGGCTGCCGTCCCAGAACGCGTTGACGTAGCCGCTGGAGTAATGCACCCGCGACGGTACGCCGACGCCGTTGCCGAAGATGCCATTGCGTCCGTGCACGTTCTTGAAGTAGTCGAAGGTGAGCGCGGCGCCGTAGTGTGCATCCACGCCCGCCGACTGGCGGTTCGACTGGGCCCCGTTGCCCCAGACGTTGTCGGCGTCGGTGAAGTTGGTGCAGGTAACCGTGCCGTTGTTCATGTCGCAGGTGTTGCCGTTGCCGTGCGACGGGTCGATCATCACGTAGTTGCCGGAGAGTGTGGTGTCGACCGTGACGGTGCCCGCGTAGATGCTGTTGCCGGTTCCGTTGACCGTCACGATCTCGTCGAACGAGCCGCGCACGTTGCCGGAGAGGGCGTCGGTAAATACGTGCAGTTTGCTGGGCGTGGCCCCGTCGGGGCGCATGCCGGAGACCACCGTCTCCCAGGCGAGGGCGGGAACGATGTCGGCGGCGTCGACCAGCAGCTGTGGCGAACCGACCGAGGCGACCGTACCGGAGAAGGCGGCCCGGGCCGCGGTCTGCGCCGCTGCCGCATTGACCTTCGTCGTCACCGCGAGACTCAGCGGCGCCGACAGGCCGTTGGATGCTCCGGCGAAGCTACCGTCTGGCCTGAGGTGCACCACGATGTCCCCGCCGTACACCCGAAGGCCGTGATACGTGCGGTTGTATCGCACATGGGCAGCGCCGTTCGCTTCGGTGCGGGTCGAGTAGAGGACGAACGCATCCGAGCCTGAGGCCGAAATCGCGGCCGCATGCTGGCCAAGGGCCACATTCGCACGTTCAACTGCCAAGGCGGTCGGATCCGTTTTGGCCTGCGCTGTAGCGGTCGCGGTCAGCGCTGCCAGCGCGCTACCTGCCAAGGCGACGACGCTGGCGACCGCGATAGATCTTCTCACGCTGAGCCTCCTAATTCATCGAACCTGGACGGTGATCATGGGTGAGCATAGATACATTGATAGATAGATGCAAGTCGCGCGACGTCACCGACGGTCGCTTGCTGCGTCAGCCTGATCAGCCGCGCGGCTGAGAGCGGTCAGGTTGCTGTGGACGGTGGCCGTTCGGGCACACCGAGAGCCGAGTAGATCTTCAAGGGCGTGCCGCCACTCTCGGTGTACGCCCACGTTGACTGGGGCATCGGCGGGCTCCAGGTCTGCTCGAACCGCCTGGCCCCTGGGCGACGCAACTACGGCGCGGTGCCGTTCCTGACTGCGCTGAGTCGAACAGCGACGCTGGAACGCTCGACGCCCGGAATGTGCCATCAGCGCTGATACTGAACTCGCAGCCCACGGCTCCTCGCCATACGCCGGTCACCGCCTGGTCGGAGAGTACGGGACGGGTATCTGCGAATCACCGTCCGGCCATACCCGCCGGAACCGGTAGCTTTGGATCATGAAGTGCTCGCCACCGCAGGCATCGGCACCGCTTCCTGCGCTCCTGTCGCCGGGTTCCGGTGTGATGCCGGGAATTCGCGTGCTCTTCGGCATATCGCTGTAGTGGTAGTCCTGACGTCCGTCCATGATGCCCGCCGCGGCCTGCCGGCCGCAGCGTCTACCGCTGCCACGTCCTCGACCACGAAGGCCTGGGCATGATGACCACCGTCAACGTGCACGGTTGAGGTCGGAGCGTGACTTGGGTTCCGGCAACCCGGCGGTTCAGCCGGCCGGGGGCTGATCCTGGCCGGACGCTTCGGCGGTGTCGGCCTCTTCCTTGGTGGCGTGTACAGTTCCGTCGGCGTGCTCGGGCGGGCCGTACACGGTGTACAGGACGAGCGGATTGACGCCGGTGTTGCGGAAGTTGTGCCGCGTGCCGGCCGGGACGGCCACGAGGTCACCCTGGGCCACCGGCCTGGTCTGGCCGCCCACGTCCGCCTCCCCGGTGCCGCTGACGAACGTGAGGATCTGGTCGGTGTCCTGGTGGGTCTCCGCGCCGATCTCCCCACCCGGCCGGATCGTCATGACGACGAGCTGGGTGTACTTCCCGGTCCACAGAACGCGTCGGAAGTCCGCGCTCTGCTCGGCGGCGGTCGCGATGGCGACGTGGTACATGCTGGCCACGGGTGGGCTCCTTTCGTTGCGTCTTCCTACACCGCCCGCCCGATCAGTTGCTGGCGTTGGCTACCAGCGCCTTGCGGGTGCCGGGTGCGCGGTTGGGCGACAGTGTGCCCGGTCAGCCAGGTCGACAAAGAAGATCAGCGCGAAGAGGATCCAGGTACCCAACGGGCTGGCGAACACCTCCAGAGTGCGCAGGATGACCATTGCGACCAGGGCGAAGTCCACGATGTCGCGAAGCACAACTCCCACCCGGCGGCGGCGTGCGCCAGAACAACAAGGAACCTGCGACTGCCGATGACCATGCGATCGCCTCCGTGCTGAACTCGACCGTCCCATCGGGTCGGCGCAGCCGGCAGGACCGAACGGCCCCGCCGTGGTGGGTCCTTCGTCTGCGGCTCGGTGACAGTCACGGTGCAGTCATGTCCAGGGCGTGGCTTGTGGCTCGGGTGTCGGCGCGCAGGATGAGCACGGCCGAATGCGATCGCCGGCCCGCGGCGGCGACGGCCCGACGTTCGCGTGGGATACGGGACTTTCGGCCCTAGGGCACCACCATGACGCGAAGGAGTCTGGATTTAGGCACCCGCCGACAAGGAGATTGGAGATGCGGATACGGGAACCGGTGGTCGTCGGACCGCGAGACCCACCATCGCCAAGATGGATCGCCCGCAGATCTGATCAACCGGCCGACGGGTGTCCTTTGCGCACACACGTTTGCGAAGCAGCCTCCAGCTATCCATGATGGAGCTTCGTTTCCACGACGATCTTGGAGGCGAGCCAAAGCGGCACCCTTCTACACAGCGGAGACGCACGATGAGAAGGTCACGAAAGACACCGACGTGGGGATGGCGGCGACGCCGCCTATACGGTGAGCAGTGCCGGGCCGATCACCGGGCGATCGTGGTCGGCCACGGACAGCAGCCGCTGTATGGCCGAAAGCTACGCCGCATGCTCGACCGGCTGTTTCGCTAGAGATCGGGTACGGTCAGCCGCGCCCGGCCCGGCACTGCGGCCTGCGCGGGCTGGCCCCCCGATGCGCGGGCGTGAGCCGCGCGCCACGGCAGGACCTTCGACCCTGCCGTCGGTTGGTGCGCGGTTCAAGAATTGACGCGTCTGCGCAGGCCGCGAGGCATCGGAGGTTGACATGAGCGACCAGGAATCACGCCGCGCGGAACGCGAGGCGCGACGTGTCATCGCGGCTCGCCCGACACAGTCCGCGAGGCACGAACACGACCTGAACCGCTTTCTCGGCAGCGTCTACTACGAAGAGGTGCAGACCCACCACGAACAAGCGGCGGCCGGACTGTCCATGTCGGAGGACACCGGCGAACAAGAGACGCTGGCCTATCCCGACCCGGACGACCGCATCGAACCCGCTCACGTGTCTGCGGGCGAACCGTGGCGCCGCTGATCTTCGATAGTGGTTGTGGCCCTGCGCCGGCGCGCCCGTGCCGCTACTGCGCGACCGCGTGAGTGCAAGGTCACATCACGGAACGGATGCTGGACGACGATCTCGCCCTGGTCGACCGTACGACGTCGGCGCTCACGAGTACGCCGAGCGGAGCGTTTCCCACGGTTGCCTCGACCGTTGCGGTGCGCGCCCAGCCACGGTGATCCCGGACTCCGGCTCGAAGATCGTGCAGAGTTGCACCGGGATGTCCGCCCGCCGCCGTAGCCTCGGTCAGCCGCGGGGTCGAGTCCACCGCCGCATCCTCGGTACGGGCGAACCACTCGGCCACCGGTACGGTGCCGAACTCTCCACCGACTACGCGATAGACAAACGTAAGAGTGCGGACCACCGGTCCGGTGCTGCGCTCGTCGTCCACACGGCACTGGCCACGAGCCCGCTGGTACGGTCCTACACCGCCCGAGGTCGTGTCGGAGACGGGACTTTCGGCCCTAGGCCACAACCATGACGCGAAGGAGTCTAGATCTAGGCACCCGCCGACAGGGAGATTGGAGATGCGGCTACGGGAACTGGTGGTCGACGGACCGCAAGACCCACCATCGCCAAGATGGATCGCCCGCAGATCTGATCAAACCGGCCGACGGGTGTCTTTGTGCACACGGGGCGGATCCACGGCAGTCGTGCACCATGCCTTCAATGTGCGCTGACCGTGTCGGGGTGGCTGGCCCGGGCGAACGCGAGCGCACAAAGGTGGGCTTGCGCACTGTGGACACCAGTACGACGGCTTTGATGCGGCGAGGCACTGGCCCGGCTGGTCGCCGATGGACCCGCAACAACAGGCCGTCCGGTCCTGCTCGGCATGCTTGCGCCGGCGCGAGGGTGACCTCATGGCGACGTTAGCAGAGCCCGACCTGCGACTACGGCCAGCGCTCGCTGGCCCGCGCTGGGCCACGCTGTACCGGGTAGCGGCGGCGGCGGCACTGCTGTCGGCGCTGTTCATCCCGGCCCAGATCGTCATCTTCCTGACTTGGCCACCGCCGCTGGACGGCACCGCCACCGACTGGTTCACGCTGTTACACGAGCACCGGCTGGTCGGCCTGGTCGACCTGGACCTGTTGCTGGTCGCCGACAACGTGCTGCTGCTGCCGATCCTGCTGGCCCTCTACGTCGCGCTGCGGCGGGCGTACCCGTCGCTCCTGTTGCTGGCCGTGGCGCTGGGTTTCGCCGGCGTGGGCATGTACCTGGCGACCAACCCCGCCGTGCAGTTGGCCACACTCAGCGACCAGTACGAGGCAGCCGCCACCGACGCCCAGCGGCAGACGATCGCAGCCGCCGGCGAGGCGACGCTGGCGATGTGGCAGGGCACCGCATTTCACGTGGGCTACCTGCTGGGCTCTACCGCGGGCATCCTGCTCGGCGCCGCCATGCTCCGCAGCGGCGTGTTCAGCCGACTGACCGGGTGGCTGGCGATCGCCGGCAACGCGGTGGGGCTAGGCCTGTACATCCCGATCGTTGGTGTGTTCATCGCCGTGTTCTCGGTGCTGTTCCTGGAAGCGTGGTACGTGCTGGTAGCTGCCCGGCTGTACCGGCTCGGCCGTGGGGGCGCGGCCGGGCAACCGGCGCGTCGTTGACCCGGCCAGGCCGAGTGGCGACCTCTGCACTGAAGGACGGAGGTGCGCCATGAACGGGTCGACGGATCTGCGCACGACTTCGCCAGGATGCCCGCCGATGACAGATGCGTCGGTCGACGCCGAGCTGCGCGGGCCGGTGGCGGCATCCCGCCTGCCCTACCTCGACAATTTGAAGGTTGCGCTGGTCGCTGGTGTCATCATCGCTCACGTGACGATGGCATGGACCGACCTGCCAAACACGTGGGTACTGAGCGAGCCGCCCGTGCGTGAGCCGCTGCTGAGCTTGCTGCGGTTGGCCGCCGTCATCGGAGTCCTGTTCGGTATGCCGCTTTTCTTTATGGTGGCGGGTTGGTTCACGCCAGCATCGCTGCGGCGCAAGGGTCCGCGGCGGTTCGCGATCGACCGGACCGTGCGGCTGCTGGTGCCGATCGTCTTGTTCGTGCTCCTGCTGACCCCGCCGATCGAGTTCGTCGACACCTCCAATGCCGGATGGTCGCGAGGCTTCTGGGCGTTCGTGCCCCATGCGTGGTGGCCGTTTCCGCCATCGCCGGGCCCGACCTGGTTCCTCGGTGTGCTGCTGGTGTTCTCGCTGTCCTACGCGGTGTTTCGTACCATCTGGCCGGGCCACGCGACCGACCGGCCGCCGCTGCGAGCCCGCCATCTGGTGGCCGCCGCGGGCACGGTCGCCGTCGCGTCCTACCTGCTGCGGCTGGTCGTGCCGATGGGCGAGGAGCGCTGGCATGTAGCCCTGGCTCAGGCCCCGGCGTGGACCGTCGGTTTCGTCCTCGGCCTGGTGGCCGGTGAGCACGGTGGGCTTCCGCCGTTGGCACCCGCCGTGGCGCGGTCGGTCCGGCGGGCGGCCTGGACGGCCATCGCGGTTACCGCGAGCCTGGTCGCCATCGTCGCGACTGGCATCGGCGAGGATGTCCTCTTCGGCAACGGCACCTGGCAGTCGCTGGTATTCGCCGTGCTCGAGGGCGCGGTCATGGTGACGATGTCGCTCTGGCTGATCGATCTCTTCCGCCGACGCGTCAACTACCGCGGCCGGCTTGCGCGGGCACTGTGGCGGGCCGCGTACGCCGCGTTCCTGGTGCATCAGGTCGTCCTGGTCGCCGTGGTGCTGGCCAGCCGCCACCTGCCATGGCCGCCCGAGCTGAGGTACATCACCGTCGGCGCGCTCGGCGTCGCGGCTTCGTTTGGCGTGGGCGCCCTGCTGCTGCGGCTGCCCGGCGTCTCCCGCGTCCTTTGACAGATTTTGGGACCTGACCTGACGAACGTCCCGCCACCCGGGCCCAACTGCTCTGCGCAGTGTCCATCGGGGCGACAAACGTCAATGTCAGACCGCGGATCACCAAGATCACCGGAGCCGATGAGTACTGGGTATCCACGTCCGGATCCACCGAGCGGATCCGGGTCAGGCAGGTCTACCCGTTCCAGGCCACACACGCACGGTCCATCGCGGAGATCGCCGACGTCCGGTGACCGCCGGCCCGGCACGACCAGGCCCGCCGCGAGCAGGGCCTAGCACCGACGCGGTGAGGCACGACGAGCTGATTCGCATCGACGTCTACTTAGGACTCGCCTGCCTCGGCGACCGAGCGTAGCAGCGGTGCCGCTGCATCGCTCTCCGGTACCGGGAATGGAGCCGGATCGGCGATCGCGATGGCCGCCTCCTCCACCAGCGACCGGATCGTCGCCGCGGCGACTCGGTTCATCACCGCTCGGTCCAGCACAGCACCGGCCCAGCCCAGTGGTGGCCGGTAGCTGCCGACCAGCCCCAGCCGCGACCGATCTTGCCCATCGGCGCTGAGGACCAGGTCCGCGTCCAAT
>JBLNGJ010000357.1:0-12428 GCA_050264675.1 Micromonosporaceae bacterium | reverse complement strand
CCTGGATCTGGCTGATCACGTCGGTGCGCGGGGGCGGCCCGAAGAGATGCGCGTAGCGCTTCTGGACCCGCAGGTACTCCTCCACCGGAACCCGGTGGCGGATCGGGTTGACCGCCACGACCTCACCGCGTTCGGCCTCGAAGACCGGGAACAGGCCGCTCTCGGTGGCCAGCCGGGCGACCCGGATGGTCTCACTGGCGGCGCTGCCCCAGCCCAGCGGGCACGGCACCAGCACATGCAGGTAGCGCGCGCCGCGTAGCCGCATGGCCCGATGCACCTTGGCCTCGAGGTCGCGCAGATCGGCCACGGTCGCGGTGGCGACGTACGGGATTTCGTGGGCCATCGCGATCAACGGCGCGCTCTTGCCCTGACCGAACGGGTTGCCCAGCGCGGCGCCGGTCACCGGCGTCGTGGCGGTACGGGCAGCGGGCGGGGTGGCGCCGGAGCGCTGCACGCCGGTGTTCATGTAAGCCTCGTTGTCGTAGCAGACGAAGAGCACATCGTCATTGCGCTCGAACAGGCCGGAAAGGCACCCGAAGCCGATGTCCACGGTGCCGCCGTCGCCGCCCTGTCCAACCACGCGGATGCCGGTGCGTCCCTTGACCCGCAGGGCCGCGGCGACTCCGGTGGCGACCGCGGGAGCGTTGCCGAACAGCGAGTGCAGCCACGCCACCCGCCAGGAGCTCTCCGGGTACGGCGTGGAGAAGACCTCCAGGCAGCCGGTGGCGTTGACCGTCACCATCTGGCCGCCGGTCGCGCGCATCGCTGCGTCCAGCACATAGCGTGCCCCTAACGCCTCGCCACAGCCCTGGCAGGCCCGATGCCCCGAGGTGAGGGCGTTGGTGCGCCACTGGTCGGCCTGCACCGTCCGATCCGCCGGATCGAGCAGTCGGTTGCCGACCGCGAAGCTTCCGGTCTGATAGAACTTGACGCGCTGGGATGGCATGACCGCCTCCTCACCCACCCACGGCCGCGCCGGCCCGCTCGAGCGCGGCCCGGTCAAGGTCGAGGAAAGTCAGCGGCTCCAGCCGGTCCACCGCCGCGTTGGCGAGCAGGTGGCGCAGGCTGGCGCGGGTGACCGCCCGGCCGCCCAGGCCGGCCACCACTGTGTACAGCGGCGTGCCGAGATCGGCCAGGGCCGCGCGCAGGTCCATGGTGACGAACCCACCCACGCCCGCGGCGAGGGCGCGCTCCAGCACCACCACGCGGTCGGCCCGACGCAAGACCGCCCGCACCTGCTTGGCCGGGAAGGGCCGAAACGCGGTCAACCCGAGTGCGCCGATGCGCATGCCCTGGGCGCGCAGCTGGTCCACGCACTCCTGCACGGTGCCCAGCACCGAGCCGAGCGCGACCACGACGGTGTCGGCGTCGTCGATGCGGTAGGGGTCGACCAGCGGCCGGACCGGTCGGCCCAGCGTCGCGGCGAGCTCGGCCCCCAGCCGCGGCAGAAGCTCCAGGGCCTTCAGTTGCGTGGTGTGGGCGAGGTAGCGCACTTCGGTGAAGGCCTCCGGCCCGACCATCGCGCCGATGGTCACCGGATCGGCCGGGTCGAGCAACTGGCGCGGAGTGAACGGCGGCAGGTAGGCGTCCACCTGCTCTTGCGTGGGCACGTCCACCGCCTCGACGGCGTGCGTGAGCACGAAGCCGTCCATGCACACCATCACCGGCGTCGACAGGGTCTCGGCCAGCCGGAAGGCAAGCACGTGCAGGTCAACCGCGTCCTGGTTGGACTGGGCGTAGAGCTGGATCCAGCCGGAGTCGCGCTGGGACATGGCGTCACTGTGGTCGTTCCAGATGTTGATCGGAGCGCCGATGGCCCGGTTGGCCACCGTCATCACGATCGGCAGGCCGAGGCCGGCCGCGTTGTAGAGCGCCTCGGTCATGTAGAGCAGGCCCTGGCTCGCGGTCGCCGTGTAGCTGCGGGCGCCGGCCGCCGAGGCACCGATCGCCACCGACATGGCGGCGAACTCGGACTCGACGTTGATGTACTCGCAGGGCGCCAGCTCGGCGGTGGTGACCAGCTCGCTCAGCGCCTCCACGATGTGGGTCTGCGGTGAGATCGGATAGGCGCAGATGACCTCAGGCCGGCACCGCGCGACCGTCACCGCGACCGCTCGCGAGCCCTCGACCTGGCTACGCATGACTGTGCTCCCTCATCTCGCCGGCCACGTGGGCGAAGGCCGCCCGGGCGGCCGCTACGTTGGCCTCGGCCACATCGCCGGTGAAGCGTTCCCGGATGGCAGCTTCAACCGCACCCAGCCCGACCGTGCCGGTCAGGGCGGCGAACCCACCGAGGAGGGCGGCGTTGGGCACCGGCCGACCGACGTGGGTCATGGCTAACCGGGTCGCCGGCACGATGAGGGCGTGGGCCGATCCACTCAGCTGCGCCATTCCCAGCTCAGCCCAGTCGCGGCCGGAGTTGAGCAGGACGAACCCGCCCGGGTGCAGCCCCGCGAAAACGTCGACCTGGCGCAGCAGCGTCGGGTCCTGCACGATCACGGCGTCGGGGTCGACGATGGGTTCACGTAGCCGGATTGGCCGGTCGTCGATGCGGCAGAAGGCCACCACGGGCGCGCCGGTGCGCTCGGAGCCGAAGCTCGGAAACGCCTGAGCCCAACGCCCCTCATTGAACGCGGCGACCGAGAGCAGCTCCGCAGCCGTGACGACGCCCTGCCCACCCCGACCATGCACCCGGACCTGGAACATGCGATCACCCGACCAGCGTCTTGACCGCCGCCACGAGCGCGGTCAACCCGGCCTTGGCGTCGGCGAAGAGCATGCCGGTCTTCGCCGATGTGTAAAGGTCGTTGTCGATGCCTGCGTAGCCGTGGCCCATCGACCGCTTGATCACGATCACCGAGGTCGCCCGGTCGACGTCGAGGATGGGCATCCCGGAGATGGCCGTGCCGGGCCGACGCGCGGCCGGGTTGACGATGTCGTTGGCGCCGACCACCAGGGCCACATCGGTCCGGGCGAAGTCGGGGTTGGCCTCGTCCATGTCTTTCATCAGCTCGTAGGGCACGTTGGCCTCGGCGAGCAGCACGTTCATGTGACCGGGCATCCGACCGGCGACCGGGTGGATGGCGTAGCTCACGTCGACGCCCCGGGCGGCGAGCATCATGGCCAGCTCGTGCACGGCGTGCTGGGCCTGCGCGGCGGCCAGGCCGTAACCGGGCACGATGACGACCCGGCTGGCGTAGGCGAGCTGGATCGCCGCGTCGTCGACGGAGAGCTCGCGGACCGAGGCTCCCGCGGTCACCGCCGACCCGTCGCTGTCGGCCGCGCCAAACCCACCGACCACAATGTTCACAATGGACCGGTTCATCGCATCGGCCATGAGCTTGGTCAGGATGGTGCCGGAGGCGCCCACCAACGCGCCCGCGATGATCAGGCCGGAGTTGCCGATGACGAAGCCCGCCATCGCCACCGCGGTGCCGGTGAACGCGTTGAGCAGCGAGATGACCACCGGCATATCGGCCCCGCCGATCGGCAGCACCATGGTGACGCCAAAGGCCAGCGCGGCCAGGCTCAACACAACCACGGCCCAGGCACTGGTGTGGCCGCTGGCGAGGTAGCCACCCGTGCCAAGCAGCACCAGGCCGAGCAGCGCGTTGACCGCACGGGCACCGCGGAACACCAGCGGGCGCCCGGTGATGACACCGTGGAGCTTGCCCGAAGCGATCAGCGAGCCGGACAAGGTCACCGCGCCGATGATGATGTCCAGGGCGGCCGGCGCGGCCATACGGGCCGGCACAGTCGCGGCCGAGAGCGCCCGGACCACCTCGTCGAGGGCGATCAGGGCCGCCGCCCCGCCACCGGCCGCGTTGAAGATGCTCACCAGCTGTGGCATGGCGGTGGTAGGAGCGCTGCGCGCACCGTAGAGCCCGGCCGCCGCTCCGACGGCGAGCCCGGCGACGAGCACCCACAGCCCGGTGCTCGTCAGCGTCGTGGACTCGGCCAGCAGGGCGCCGGTCGCCACGATCGCGAGCAGCATCCCCACCGCGGAAAGGCGGTTGCCCCGCCGGGCCGAGGCCGGCGAGTTCATCAGGTGCAGGCCGAGCACGAAGCAGGTGGCTGCGGCGAGGTAGGCCAGGCGGGTGAGGATCTCGATCGTGGTCATGACCTACTCCGGAACAGGCCGAGCATGCGGTCGGTGACCACGTAGCCGCCAACCACGTTGAGGGCGGCGAAGGCCGCCGCGATGAACGTCAGCGCGTAGCCGAAGAGGTCATCGGCGGTGGTGGCGATGAGCATGACCCCGACCAGCACGACGCCGTGGATGGCGTTCGCGCCGGACATCAACGGGGTGTGCAGGGTCGCCGGCACCTTGCTGATCACTTCGAACCCGACCAGCAGAGCCAGCACGAACAGCGACAGGTCGGCGAGGAGTTCGGTGGTCATTGCTGCCCATCCTTCGTACGGGGACGGGTCACGACGCCGTCCCGAACGGCCACGACGCCGGCGTGGATCTCATCATCGGCGTCGATCCTCAGCTCACCGGCCGGCGCCAGGTGCAGCAGCAGCGCCGAGATGTTGCGGGAGTACGCCATCGAGGCGACCGCCGGCACGGTCGCGGCGAGGTTCGCCGCCGACACGATCGTCACCCCGTTCTCCGTCACAAAGGTCTCGCCTGCCCGGGTCAGCGCCACATTGCCGCCGTGCGGGCCGGCCGCCAGGTCGACGATGACCGAGCCCGGCCGCATCGCCTTGACCGCGGTCTCGGTGACGAGCAGCGGCGGTCGCCGGCCGGGCACCTGGGCGGTGGTGATGACGATGTCCGCATCGGCCACCGGACCGGCCAACGCGTCGGCCAACGCCTGCTGCTCCTGGGCGCCCAGCAACCGGGCATAACCGCCCGCGCCGGCGCCGTCGATGCTCTCGGTCAGCGTGACGAACTGTGCGCCCATCGACGCCACCTCGTCCCGGGCGCTCGGGCGAACGTCGTAGGCGCTCACCACCGCGCCCAGCCGGCGGGCGGTGCCGATGGCCTGCAGCCCGGCCACCCCAGCGCCCAGCACGAGCACCTTGGCCGGGCGGGTGGTGCCGGCCGCGGTGATGAGCATCGGCAGCAGCCGACCGAAGGCGGCCGCGGCGATCAGGACGGCCTTGTAGCCAGCGATGTTCGCCTGGGAGGTCAGCGCGTCCATCGACTGGGCGCGGCTGGCCGTGCGCGGCAGGCCATCGAAGCTGATCGCGGTCAGGTCCCGCTCGGCCAGAGCCCGCACCCGCTCCGGCGCGCTGAGCAGGCCGAGCAGCCCCACCAGCACCTGACCGGGTCGCATCCGGGTCAACACGTCATCGGTCGGCGTACCGACGCACAGCAGCACGTCGCTGCGCCGGCACAGCTCGGCTCGGGGACCCGTCTCGGCACCGGCGTCGGCGTACGCCTCGTCGCAGAACCAGGCGCGCTCACCCGCGCCCGACTCGACCAGCACCGCCAGCCCGGCCTGGGTGAGCCGACCGACGTCGGCCGGCACGAGCGCCACCCGGCGTTCATCGGGGGCGTCTTCTCGCAGGACACCTACGGTGAGCACAGCCATGACAGAGACCTCCGGATCATGAATAACTGGCCGTGGCGAAGCACACGACGCCGAAGGCCGCCAGCGCGGCCACATGCGCGACCGTGCACCACAGGCACAGGGCGTTGACGACGAAAAGCTCCACGCAGATCAGGTAGATCACCGACACCACGCCGGTCGCGGCGAGCGCCAGCCGTCCATAGCGGACATTGGTCGATCGGGAGCGCCAGGCGGCCGGGAGTCCGAGCAGCAGCAGGCCGGCGAAGAAGATCGCGCCGAGTAGTGCCCACGGCACGCCGGCGATGCTCGACTGCGCGCTGGTGGTGACCCGCTGGCAGTTCACCACACCGGTTTCCGGGCAGGCGAGCGTGGTCGAGGCGGTGAAGTGCTCCACCGTCAGGTAGATCGATGTGCCCAGGCCGAGCAGGGCGAGGCCGATGGTGGCCGGCGCGGCCCAGGGCGGCGACCCGAGGTCGAGCCCGGCGGGCCGCCGCCCGCGACGGCGCTGTGCCGTTGTCATGACCTCAGCTCCGCGAATGCGACCACGCCCGGCGCGGAGCAGACCGCCGCCGGTTGACCCCCGGTCAGCTGACACAGCACCGCGGTCATCGCATTGGCCGAACCGAGCACGGTCCGCCCAACCGGACTGTCCGGGTTGGACAGTGCGACGGCGATCTGTTCGTCGCTGAGCCCTTTGAGCACGGTCGGGTCGACCGTCGTCCCGGTCATGATGAACTGGTTGCCGAAGTCGAGGAACGGGATGGCGCCGGCTGACCGGGCCGGAACATAGGGGGGCGCGTTGTAGGTGCGCACGACCGCCTCCTGGGCCGGGGTCAGCGCCTGCAGCGGCGCGTACTGGGCGCCCTGCCGCTCGCTGGTGGCCATCTCGACGCCTTCGAAGGCCAGGTAGTCGCTGGTGTACGTGGCGCCGTGGAAGGAGAGCGTGGCGGTATCCGGAAACACGTCGTCGCTGGCCGAGTGGGCGCTCTTGAGGCCGCTGAAGGTACCGAACCGCGACAGCGCGACCATCAGCGGCCATCGCTGGGCCGCGCAGAACGGGCAGTACTCGGCGCCGACGTAGAGCACAAGCGGCTTGCCGGCAACGGTGAGCGGCGGCTGGGCCGGCAACCGGACCGGCAGCGCCTCGACCTTACCTCTGCCAACCTGGTCCAGCACGGCCGCCTCGACGGTCAGGGCGTCGACAACAGCCACCGAGGCGAGGGTGGTCCCGGTCACGTCGCCGGCCGAACGCTCCGGCCGGGCCAGCCGGACCACAACGAGGACGGCGATGACCATCAGCACGGTGCCGAAGACACCGCCGGCGAGGAACATGCGTCGGCGGCGGGCCCGTTCGTGTTCGCGGATGGACTGCTCCTGCGCCCGCCGCTGGTGCTGGCGTTGCTGCGTGACGCGCCTCGACGTGGACAAGGCCTCTCCTCTCCTCTGCTCGGCGGAACTGCCCCCAGCGTCGCGCCCCGGGTTCGACCCGCGTGAGAGGCGAAGGTCCCGGGCGCGGCGGGCCCTGCGCCCTCGGCGGGCTCGGGGCCGCCACGCACACGTGCGGGCGGGCATCATGCCCGCCCGCACGCGCTGTGCGCCGGATCAGTGCTTCTTGCCGTTGCCGGCCACGACCACGTGCACCGGGATCGGCTTGCCGACCGGAGCCGGTTCGCCGATCTGCATCGTGATGTGCAGGATCCCAGCCTCGTAGGTCGCCTCGATGGTGCTCTCCATCGCTCCCGCGGGGAGCAAGATCGTGCGCGTAAACGTGCCGTAGTGGAACTCCGACCGCGCCATCTCCTTGTGCTCCCCGGCCCGGCTCACCGCCAAGCGCAGCGCACCGTCCAGGTAGGTGATCTTGACGTCCTTGACCGGGTCCACCCCCGGCAGCTCAGCCTTGATCACATACCGGTCATCCTCGAGGTAGTCCTCGATCCGGATCGTGGGGCTGAACATGGGCAGCCAGGCCAGGCTCGACCAGTCGAATGGAGCCAACCCGCCTTCGCGCCACCGCGTCATCACCGTTGACATCGCTGTTACCTCCTCTCGCTACCTCCATCCGATCCACGCCGGCGATGACCGCTCAGGGCCGAACGGCCTGTCTTGCCGGACTTATGTCTCCTTCGGCGGGCCGAGGCCGGCCGGCACAATGGCGGGAGACGTACGAAACGGAGCGTGAACACCATGGCGACCTGGCACCGCGCCCCCGGCATGTTGGCTGCGTCGTACGAGTTCTGCCGTGAGGTGCACCGGGCGCACGGACGGACCTACTACCTGGCCACCCGGCTGCTGCCGGCCTGGAAACGCCGGCACGTGCATGCCCTCTACGGCTTCACCCGCTATACCGACGACATCGTCGACCGGCTCGACAACGCGCCCACGGCCACCCGGGTCGCCGCGCTGCAGCACTGGCACCGCCGGTTCGCCGCGGCGCTGGACGGGGCACCCACCAACCACCCGGTGCTGCCCGCCGTGGTGCACACGATCGCCGTCTTCGACCTCGACCGGGCCGACTTCGATGCGTTCCTGCGGTCGATGGCGATGGACCTGACCGTGACCGAGTACCCCAGCTACGAAGACCTGCTGGAGTACATGGAGGGTTCGGCGGCCGCGATCGGCACGATGATGCTGCCGATCCTCGGCGCGGTCGACCGGAGCGCCGCCCGCGAGCCGGCCCGTCAGCTCGGGCTCGCGTTCCAGCTGACGAACTTCATCCGCGACGTCGGTGAAGATCTCGACCGCGGCCGGATCTACCTACCGTTGAAGGATCTGGCCGAGTTCGGCGTCACCCCGGACGAGCTGCGCGCCCGCCAGACCACGCCCGCGGTCCGGGCGCTGATCGCGTTCGAGGTCGACCGGGCCCGCGGGCACTACGCCGCGGCCGCTGGTGGCATCCCGCTGCTGCTACCGGGCTCCCAGGCGTGCATCCGCGCCGCGTACCGCGCGTACGGCGCCATTCTCGACGAGGTCGTCCGGGCCGACTATGACGTCTTCGCGCAGCGGGCCACGGTGCCACTGCCGCGCAAGCTGGCGCTGGCCGCGGCGAGCCTGCTCACCCCGCCCGGCCGCGCGATGTGCGAGATTCCGGGCGGCCCGCGGTGACCCCGGCCGTACCCGGGCCGACTGACCGGGTCGTGATCGTCGGGGCCGGCCTCGGCGGCTTGGCCTGCGCGCTGCACCTCGCTGCGGCCGGGCGCGAGGTGACCGTGGTCGAACGGGAGCCGGTGCCGGGCGGACGGGCCGGCCGGCTCAGCGTGGGCGGCTACGAGTTCGACACCGGGCCGGCCGTGCTCACCATGCCGCACCTGATCGAACAGGCACTGGCGGCGGTGGACGAACGCCTGGCCGACTGGGTCGAGCTGCACCCGGTCGAGCCAGCCTACCGAGCCCACTTCCCAGATGGATCCACATTGGATGTCATCGCCGACTCGGTGCGCATGGCCGCCGAGGTGGCCCGGGTCTGCGGCGCCCGGGAGGCCGACCGGTACCTGCGCTTCGTCGACCATCTGCGGCACCTGTGGCGGCTGCAGCGGCGCGATTTCATCGAACGCAACCTGGATAGCCCTCGCGATCTGCTCACCGCCAACCTGCTGCGGCTGGTGCTCGCGGGCGGCTTTGGCCGCCTACAGAACAGCGTCAACCGGTTCTTCACCGACCCCCGCACCCGCCGGGTGTTCACGTTCCAGTCGCTCTACGCGGGGCTCGCCCCGCACGAGGCGCTGGCCCTCTACGCCGTGATCGCCTACATGGACACGGTGGCCGGGGTGTACTTCCCCCGGGGCGGCGTTCACGCCGTACCGCGGGCCATGGCGGCTGCCGCCGAGAAGCACGGCGTCCGGTTCCGCTACGGCACGACGGTGGCCAAGGTCGAGACCGCGGGCGGACGGGCCACCGCGGTGCGAACAACGGCGGGAGAACGGATCGCGGCCGATGTCGTGGTGCTCAACCCGGATCTGCCGGTGGCCCACCGCGAGCTGCTCGGCCAGTCGCCCCGCCGCATCACCCGGCTGCGTCCGTCGCCGTCGGCGGTGGTCCTGCACGTAGGCAGCCGCCAGCCGTACCGCCGGATCGCCCACCACAACATCCACTTCGGCCGGTCCTGGCGGCGCACGTTCGACGAGCTGGTCCATCGTGGCCAGCTGATGAGTGACCCGTCGCTGTTCGTGAGCAACCCCACCCGGGCCGACCCTACGCTCGCGCCCGACGGACGGGAGATCTACTACGTGCTGGCGCCGGTGCCCAACCTGGCCACCGGGCGGCTGAACTGGCGCGACGGCCTCGCCCACCGCTACGCCCACGAGCTGGTCGGCGTGCTGGAGGCCCGTGGCTACGTCGGGTTCGGCGCCGCGGCCGAGGTGACCGAGATCGTCACGCCGGCCGACTGGGCCGCGGCCGGCCTGGCCGCCGGCACCCCGTTCGCGGCGGCGCACACCCTGTGCCAGACCGGGCCGCTGCGCCCGAACAATCTGCACCCGGGCCTGTCCAACGTGGTCTTCGTCGGGTCGGGCACCCAGCCGGGTGTCGGGGTGCCCATGGTGGTGATCTCCGGAAAGCTCGCGGCCGAGCGGATCACCGGCTGATGGGCGGGGACCGGTTCGACGCGGTGATCGCCGGCGGCGGGCTCAGCGGCCTCTCGCTCGCGGCCCACCTGGCGAGGCTCGGTTGGGGTGACCGCTCGGTCCTGGTCGTCGACGACGAGCAGGCGCGGCCCTCGGCCCGGTGCTGGGGCTACTGGTCGGCCGGCCGCGGGCTGCTCGAGGCCGCGGTCGCGCGCCGCTACGAGCACGTCCAGGTGCATGCGGCCGGGGTGTCGCGTCGGTTGCCGCTGGGCCGTTATCGCTACCACGTCGTGCGTCGGCCCGACCTGCGCACCGTGGTTGACTCCATGGTGGAGGGATGCCCGGACTTTGAGCTGCGGTCCGGGCGGGTCGAGCACGTCGGTGCGGACGCCGACGGCGCCACCGTCAGCATCGACGGCGAGTCCGTGCGCGCCGGCTGGGTCTTCGACAGCGTCAGCGCAGCCGCTGCGGTGACGCCGGTCGACGCCTGGTTGGCGTTCACCGGCTGGCAGCTGCGCGCCGACCGCCCGGTCTTCGACCCGACCGCGCCGGTGCTCTTCGACTTCCGCACCGCGCAGGCCGGCGGCGCGCGCTTCGTCTACGTGCTGCCCGACGGACCACGGCAGGCGCTGGTGGAGCTGACCGAGTTCGTGCCCCGCGCCGGCACACCGGCCAGCCCGGCCCAGCGTCGGGCCGCGGTGGCCACCTACCTCGACGAGGTCGTCGGCCTGGCCGCCTACGAGGTGCTGCACACCGAGTCCGCGGTGCTGCCGCTGCACGTGTCGCCGGTCGTGCGCGGCCGCACCCGGGTGGTGCCGATCGGCGCCGCCGCGGGCCTGATCAAGGCGAGCACCGGGTACGGATACCCGCGCATCCAGCGCGACAGCGCGGCCATCGCCCGCTCCCTCGTGCGCTACGGGCACCCGTTCGCCACGCCACCGGTCCGGCGCTGGTACCGGCTGCTCGACGCCCTGCTGCTCGACGTGCTCGCCGACGACCCGGCCCAGCTCGAGCTGGCCTTCGCCCGACTCTTCGCGGCCAACCCGCCCGACCGGGTGCTTCGCTTCCTCGACGAGGCGAGCCGGCTCGATCAGGACCTCAGGATCATGGCTTCGCTACCGCCGGTGCCGTACCTGCGGGCGCTGGCCCGGCGTGTCGGTAGAGAATCCCGGCCAGCCTCGGTCAAGAGCGCGACACGCCGCGGGACCTAGCATGCGCAGTCGGCGAACGTATGTCCCTCTAAACAGCTCAGTGGTTCAGAAAGGTCTGTGACAGGCGGGGCGCAGGAGGGGGAACACGGCATCCGTACGGATACCCACGTTGGCTTGAGTTGAGATGTAGTCCAACGATCAGTACGCCCAACCACCCGACGCTCAGCTGGTCAAGCTGATCACGGGTGTCCTGGCAGCTCAACATGCCCACCGACGGTCGTGGCTGAACGCGCCAGCCACGGCCGCCGATGAACCGCTACTCTATGACGACCTCACGTCAGGCGCCGCAGGCGGGCCGCGACGTCCGGTGTTTCGTCGGCGTCGAGCGCCTCCATGCCCTTGTACGTGAAGGCCAACCCGCAGGTGTGCCACGCATTGGGGTGGTGGGTCGAACTGAGCCACCAACAGCTGTGCGACTCGGTCGCCACGGGCGCCGGAACCATGCCATGGCAGCTCCCTGCCATCCGGCCTGGTCACAGTGATGATGTGGCGTACCGGCGGGGACATTCCTTCATCGGTGGGCGGTGGCCCGACGAACAGTGCATACAGACGGACATTCGTTTCTATGCATACCGGTATTGTGAATACACCCTCGTTGAGTATGTCGTCAACAATCCACAGCATTGGCCCCCCGGCTCAGGCTCCGCATGACAGCATCACGACGGAACTCCACCCAGGGTAGGGGTTAAACGGAGTCCCGTTCCAGTAAGAGTAGTGGTTCGTTTGCCAGCGGGTTGACGCCGAGCCGTTGTACGGCCCCGAATCGTACACGTCAAGGTAGCTGGCGACTACCTCCTTCTGAGTGAAGTCCCACCATTCCGTGTGCTGGTCTTCGCCGGTGCCCACGACCTCGTAGACGTTGATTCTCAGCAGGATGGTGCCGGTCGCGCTGCAACGATGTGGCCCTCCCATTGGAGAGTCCCGCCACTCGTGTGGGGCGGGCCGCGTAGCCGCCACAGTCGACTCCTCCAGAGTAGTCCGTCGAGCTGCCGCCGAAGGTGTAGGTCGGGTTGGGGCCTGGGAACTGCCCCGGTGGTCCGCTGCTCACAATGTCCGATGAGGACACCGTGGCCCGGTTGGCGGAGAAGACCGGGCTGGACGACGTACTCAACGCCCAAGCGGCCTGAGCCCCGGCCCGC
>JBLNGJ010000356.1:0-5390 GCA_050264675.1 Micromonosporaceae bacterium | reverse complement strand
CGGGAGGGCGTCACCGGTCACTCAGCGGTGGGCAGCGGTGGTCCGAGCACGTCCTCGGCGTCGACGATCGTGTACGCATAGCCCTGTTCGGCCAGAAACCGTTGCCGGTGCGCGGCGTACTCGGTGTCCACGGTGTCCCGGGCGACCACGGTGTAGAAGTGCGCCTGGCGCCGGTCCGCCTTGGGGCGCAGCACCCGACCCAGCCGCTGCGCCTCCTCCTGGCGCGAGCCGAACGTCCCGGAGACCTGGATGGCCACCGCGGCCTCGGGCAGATCGATCGAGAAGTTACCCACCTTCGATATCACCAATGTGGACACTTCGCCGGCCCGGAACGCGTCGAAGAGGCGCTCGCGCGCGCGGGTGGTCGTGCTGCCCTGCACGATCGGGGCGTCCAGGAACTCGCCGAGCTGGTGCAGCTGGTCGATGTAGGCGCCGATGACGAGCACCTGGTCGTTGCGGTGCCGCTCGACCAGCGCCCCCACGACCGGCAGTTTGGTGCGGGCGGTGGCGGCTAGGCGGTAGCGCTCCTCGGGCTCGGCCGTCGCGTACGCCATGCGCTCGGCGTCGGTCAGGGTGACCCGGACCTCGGTGCAGTCGGCCGGCGCGATCCAGCCCTGCGCCTCCACGTCCTTCCACGGCGCGTCGTAGCGCTTGGGCCCGATCAGCGAAAAGACATCGCCCTCCCGCCCGTCCTCGCGGATGAGGGTGGCGGTCAGGCCGAGCCGGCGCCGCGCCTGCAGGTCGGCGGTGAAGCGGAAGATCGGTGCCGGCAGCAGGTGCACCTCGTCGTAGATGACCAGGCCCCAGTCGCGGGCACCGAAGAGGTCGAGGTGGGTGAAGACGCCGCCCCGCCGGGTGGTCAGCACCTGGTAGGTGGCGATGGTGACCGGACGGATCTGCTTGCGCTCACCCGAGTACTCGCCGATCTCGGCATCGGTGAGGGAGGTCCGGGCCAGCAGCTCCCGCTTCCACTGCCGACCCGCCACCGTGTTCGTGACCAGGATCAGGGTCGTGGCGGCGGCCTGCGCCATCGCCGCGGCACCGACGAGCGTCTTGCCGGCACCACAGGGCAGCACCACCACTCCGGAGCCGCCGGCCCAGAAATGCTCGACCGCCTGGCGCTGGTAGGGCCGCACCTGCCAGCCCACCTCGCGCAGCTCGATGGGGTGCGCCTCGCCGTCGACGTACCCGGCCAGATCCTCGGCCGGCCAACCCAACTTGAGCAGGGCCTGCTTGAGTCGGCCGCGCTCGGACGGGTGCACCGCGACGGTGTCCTCGTCCAGCCGGGCGCCGAGCATGCCGGCGAGCTTCTTGGACCGGGCCACCTCGGTGAGCACGGCCCGGTCCAGCGCCTGCAGCACCAGGCCGTGCACGGGGTGGTTGGCCAGCTGCAGCCGGCCGTAGCGGTCCATGGTCTCGGCGACGTCGACGAGCAGCGCGTGCGGCACCGGGTAGCGGGAGAACCGCAGCAGCGCGTCGACGACCGACTCGGCGTCGTGGCCGGCGGCCCGCGCGTTCCACAGCCCGAGCGGGGTCAGCCGGTAGGTGTGCACATGCTCAGGCGAGCGCTCCAGCTCCGCGAACGGGGCGATCGCCATCCGGCAGGCGGTCGCCTCCGGGTGGTCGACCTCAAGCAGCAGCGTCTTGTCCGACTGCACGATCAACGGACCAGCCAAGGATCACCCTTTCCTTCGCGACTGCGGGGATGGCGCTGTGTTTGTTCGCGACTGCGGGGCTCGCTTCGCCCAGTCCTCGCGCTCACGGCCACTAGTGTGCCTCGGCAGGGGCTGGTGGCGTCGGCACGCGGATGCGAATCTGATGGTCTACCGATCATCCGGGAGCGCGCCCATGATCCCTGAGTCTGAACCCCGCGGGTCCAACCGTACGGCTGTGATTGGCGGAACGGTCATCGGCGCGCTCGCCGCCGGCTGGTTCGTCCTATCACACTTCGTTATGGACACTGACACACCGGACGCGGTGGGCGAAGCACTCGGAGTAGCGTTCGCCCTACTCGTCGTCGTATCGATCATCGGAGCCGTGCTTACTACCCGGGGAACACACGGATAAGTCCCCCACTTCTGAGCCGCAGCGGTGTTGAATGTGGCCCGGCGGTGCCAAGCTCGAATCGGGTCCGATGTCGCGGGCCCACGGCTGACGGGCGGAGGCCACATCCATGACGAGCGACAGCGACCCTCGTAGCGGCGGCGCGACGGAGGGGCCGAACTCGGCGTGGAAGATCGGCACATGGGTGGTCGCCGTCCTGCTGGTGGGTTGGTTCTTCATCGCCTGGCTGGCGCTGGACCGCCATGTCCTCGATGCGGCCGGTGAGTCGGTGGGCACCGCGTTCGCCCTCGGCGTGCTCGTCTCGGTGATCGGAGCGGTACGCGCGTCGCGCGACTGAACCCGATCCGACCCGACCCGGAGTTCCGGTCAGCCCGACGGGGAGTCGGGGTGACCGCCCTCGGACATCGACCCCGAGTTCCGGTTAGCTCTCCTCCGGCACCGCCGACGTGATCCGGTGCAGGGCGAAGGTGTGCAGCATCGCGGTGCGGTCGTCCTCGGCGCGCAGGTACCCCGAGCCCATCGAGACCGGTCGCACCAGCTTCGCCGCGGCGGCGCCGTGCGCGTCCACGTACCCCACCCAGACCTTGACCTGATCGCGCAGCGCCTGCTGGAGCACCGCGAGGGCGTGCAGGTGGGCCTGGGTTGGGCCGACCGGCTCGCCGTCGGCGCTGATCACACCGCGCACCAGCCGGGATCGCCGGGCCGCCCGGGCCAGCCGGTCGCCGAGCCGGATCTGCTCCACCACGCCGGCCAGGCGGGGCCCGGTCAGGCGGGGCGGTTCGAAGTCCTCCATCCGGGGCTGGCGTGGCGCGGGGCGAACCGGCGCCCGCGGCGGCCGGGGTCGGGTCAGCACGGCCGCGCCGGTCGCGTCCTCGGGCACCGGCGCGTAGCCGGCGTCCCGCAGGGCGGCCAGCAACCGGACCGTCGAGTGCGCCGAGGCGAGCACGGTGGGCGCGAGCCGCCGCAGCGACAGCCCGGACAGCCGCCGGTCGGCGAGCACCTCGGTGAGCAACGCCTCGTCCTCGCTGCGCACGTAGGCGCTGGCCGGGCCGACCCGCAGGCCGCCGTGGCGGCGCGCGACGTCGTCGATCAGGTACTGCAGCGCCTGCGGCACCGGGGTGCGGGAGCGGCGCCGGAACAGGCCGTGGATGTCGGTGGCCGGGTAGCCGGCGTCGAGGGCGCGCCGCACGCTCTCGGCGGTGACCCGGTAGACGGTGGCACCGCCGCCGGACTCCGTGTCGGCCATCAACGCGAGCTCGGCGGCGAGGCTCGGCTCTGGTGGTCCGGGCACCACCACGGTGAGGTCGGCCTGGACCAGGACATGGTCGACGGGTACGGGCAGCAGCGGCTCGAGCTCGGCCAGCACCGGATCGTCCTCGCCGGCGCGTACACCCAGCGGATCACGATCCGGATCGGCCCGCTCCTCGGCGTGCAGCCGCCGGCCGTAGCTGGTCAGCGCGCCCAGCCCGGTGATGCCCAGCGCGGCCGCCTCGGTCAGGGCGGCTCGTGCCAGCGCGGCCAACCCACCGCCCCGGCCGATCCGGCGCGGCTCCTGCCAGGCCAGTCGGGCGATGATCGCGTCCGGCTCGGCGCCGGCGCCGGCCGGCAGCTCCGCCAGCGCGGCCAACGCCAGTCGCCGGAGGGCGGGCCCGCCCAGCCGGATCACGTCGCCGGAGAGCGCGCTGATCAGCTTCTCCTTGTCGTCGCGCTGGCCCACCATCGCCGGTGCGCGCACCATGTCCCGCCAGGTGCGGGCGATCTTCAGCCAGCGCGGCCCCAGCGATGCGGTGCGCCAGGTGTCGTAGGCCGGCGTGGGCAGCCAGGACGGCTCGCTCGGATCGCTCTGGCCGAGCAGCCCGGCGGTGAATGCGATCTCCAAAAGGGTGGCCGCCACCGCTTCGGTGGTGCCGCTGTCGCGGGCGAGACGACGCAGGTCGCGTACGCCCAGACCACCGGCGCGCAGCACCGGCGTCGGTGTCTCGGCGAGCGCGTGCAGTAGCGCCTCCATCTGCCGGACCGCCTCGACCGCCTGGCCGGCGCCGGCCGAGTCGACCGTCGACACCGGCCGGGGTGGCGCGTCGATCTCGGGCGGGGTTGGATGCACCGGGCCGAGCGGGCCGGTCTCCCGCCGCAGCACCACGCCCACCTCCCGCGGCAGCTCCACCAGGTCGGGTGCGGCGGCGTAGAGCAACCGATGCGCGACCAGCCACTGCACCGGTGTCTCGGGCGCAGGCGCCGGCTCGGGCGCCCGCCCCGGGGTTCGTGCGGACGCCCGGGTGTTGGCCGCGATGGTGCCGACCGGTGGCCCGGCGGCGAGTCGGTCCAACACCGCGCGTGCCTCCGGCGGTGCGCTGAGCAGCGTGCGCCGTAGCCGGGCCGGGTCGGCTACGAGCTCAGCGATGGCCGGGTCGAGTTCGGCCGCCGGCCGGCCCAGCCCGGCCGGGTAGGGCGGGCACAGCTCGTCGACGGCCGGGACCAACCGGAGGGCCGGCTCCGATCCGTAGGCCAGGAATCGGGCCCGCAGGCGGTCGACAGCCGCTCGGGCCGCGGTCGGATCGGCTCCGGCCTCGGCGGCGAGGGCGAGCAGCGTATCGACCGACGCTGTGCCGTCCGACCCGCGGGCCAGGCGCAGCCCGTCGAGCATCTCCAGGGTGAACTGGTCGAGGGTGTCCAGGGCGCGGGCGACCGAGACCCGGCCCTGGGCCCGGGTGGCCAGGGCCGAGATGTCGGCCGGCACCGGGACCACCAGGTCGGGGCGCAACTGCAGCAGCGCGCCCAGGGCCTCGTCGGAGAGGGCGCGCAGCTGATCGGCGAGCTTGCTCGTCATAGGCTGTCAACGCTATCCGGCCGGCGTCGTGATGCGTGGTCCGTGGCCGTCGATGTGGGAGACTGACTGTGGTCGCTCAGGAGGTCAGCATGGCGTCTGCGTCGAAGCACACCCGGACCCCGAAGCCTCGGAGCAAGGTGGTCAAGCCGGGCCGGCTGCCGGTAAGTGAGTTCGCATTCGACCGAGCCGGAGCCGGCTCTCCCTTCGGTGATGACGTGATATTTCCGCTGCCCGCGGAGGCATTGAAGTATGCCCATCCGGAGGCGGCCCAGGCCGAGCGCGGCTGATTTCGGGTGCCGAGGCGCCGATAATCGTCCAGCATCTTCACCAAGGGGGTCGCGTCCCGGCTTGGGCGGATCGTTAACCTTGTGGGGTCGGTTTCTAGGTGAATGTCGAGGTCTGCGGTGCCCACGGGTCGAGTGAAGTGGTACGAACCGGAGAAGGGTTTTGGGTTCCTGACCCGCGACGACGGTGGCGACGTCTTTGTGCACAAGGCGGC
>JBLNGJ010000355.1:0-7681 GCA_050264675.1 Micromonosporaceae bacterium | reverse complement strand
CGGCCATCACGGAGATAACCGAGCCGCAGCACTCCGTCGGGACAGTCAGGACATGCGGCGGAGCGCGCGGCGCAGCCGCCGCTCGTAGGTCGCCCCGAGGGTCACCAGGACCAGGCCGGCGATCGCGACGAGCAGGTAGCCGGCGACCGCCCCAATGATCCACAGCAGCACGAGGTGGTAGAGCGCGACCACGATCGCGACCGTGCTGCCGGTCACCGCCGGGGCTTGGCGCCGCCGCCACGAGCCGATGATGACCGTGAGCACAGCCCCGATGAAGAGGGCGGCCCGCCGGGTCAGGTGGGTCGGGTCGATGTCGATCAGCACCAGGGCGAGGCTGGGCAGGAAGCCGCCCGCCAGGGCCGGGCCGTACGCGATCCAGCTTGACAGCTCCGGGCGCCGCCGCAGCTCCACCATGCCGGCGAGCAGGGCGACCGCGGCGAAGGGCAGCGTGTACGCCTCGGCCAACCCGACCTGGGCGGAGTAGAGCAGCAGCCAGCACGCGGCGAGCTCGGCTGCCGCGGCGGCCCGGGCCAACCAGGCTCGCCGCGCGGGTGCGCGGTCGCGGCGCAGCGCGGCCAGGCCGAGCAGCACGCCCCAGATGGTGAGCACGACGGCCGCGTACGGCATCGCCTCGGCCGTGGGCGGAAGGCCGAGGGCCAGGCCGAGCGCTCCGATCGCGCCGAGCCCAGCGCACAGCTCCACCAGGGCCGATTCGCCGGGCCGCCGGGTCGGCGCGCCGGCCGGGTCCGGCGGGCCCGTCGGGCCGGCCGCTGCGGGGGCGCCAGGGGCGAGCGGCCAGGCGAGCATGACCAGCCCGGCACCGACCGCGAGCACCCAGATCGCGCTGGCCCGCAGCGGCATCGACGCGGCTGCGAACGCGGTGACGGGCAGGGCGAGCGCCGCGACCGAGGCCAGGACCCAGGCCACCCTCCGGATGGCCGGGTCGCGGCCGACGGCGCCGGTGAGGGTGGCCACCGCCACGACGAGGCCGAGCATGGCCAGGGTTCCGCCGCGGGTGGCCAGGGCACCGGCCAGCCCAGCCCCGCCGACCACCAGACCGATCAGCCCGGCGACGATGCGCAGCAGCCGGGTCGCGCCCGCTGCGGCCGGCCGCACGAGGCCTGCGCCGAACCCGGTGGCGAGCGCGATGCCGAGCGCCACCCAGGGCACCACATCCGCCGGCGCGCCCAAGGCGGTCGGCGTCACCAGGGCGAGCGCGGCCAGCGGTGCCGACGCCGCGGCGACGACGCGCGCCGCCCGGCCCGGACGGGCGCCGAGGCTGACCGCCGTCCCGATCGCGAAGACGGTGAGCAGGGCCAGCGTCACCGCGGCCGGCCGGGCGTCGGCGGGTGCGGCGGTGACCGTCCGCCCCGACCACACATAGGTAAATGTCCGGTAGGGCCCGAAGAGCGCGCCGGTCCACGCCGGCGCGCTGCCGACGGCGGCCACCAGCGCGGCCGGCGCGGCGGTCGAGCTGAGCACCGCGGTCGCCCCGCGGTCCGGGCGCAGGGTGGCCGCCGCGGCCGCCCCGACGACGGCGGCGAGGGCGGCCCAGATCTGCACCGCCCGCCAGGCGTCGGCGGTGGGCGCGGTCAGCGCGCTCGCCCCGGCCACGATCAGGGCGGCGGCGGCCACGGCGAAGGCGGGGTACGCGCGCCAGGCCGCCCGGTTGGCCCGCAGCGCCACGAGCACCAGCAGGCCCGGCAGGCAATCGAGCAGCGCAGCCTCGAGCACGCCCGAGCGGGTGGCGCCGGCCCACGCGGCCACGGTGGCCGCCGCCCCGGGCGCGGCGAGCAGTGCGGCGGCGCTGGCGATGCCGGCGACCAGTCCGGGGCCGTCGCGGCGGAGCTCGGCGATGCCGGCGGATACCGCGCCGGCAGCCACGATGCCGGTGACGGCGATCGCGGTGGTGATGGGTGTGGTCATCGCGGCGGCCGTCGCGTAGAGGCCGAGCAGCGCGGCGAGGGCGAGGCGCTCCCGGGCCGCCCGGTCCTGACCCGGTGTGGTGAGCGCGGCGCCGAGCCCGGCGACGACCGCCAGCGTGCCAGCGATGAGCAGCGGGCTCCACCAGTTCAGTCCTAACGCGACCGGAGCGGCGAGGCCGGCCATCGACACGGCCACGAACGCGGCATCGCGGCCGCGTGGGCCGGGGATGAGCGCCCACGCCGCGGCGGCGGCGAGCACCAACGTCGCTGGTACCTGCCAGCCGTAGCGGGCGGTGATCACGCCCGCGGCGTCGGTATGCGGCCCGGTCCACCACGGCAGCGCGGCGGCCAGCGGACCGATCGCCTCGGCGACGGCGACGGCGGCGGCGACGGTGAACACGGCGCCACCGACCAGAAGACCACCCAGGCGTGGTCCGGCCTGCCAAGCCGACGGCAACAGGCGCACGCCGGTTGCGGTGAGCAGAACCATCGCCGCGGTGGTGACCATGCCGATGCCCGGGACGGCGACCGCGGCGACTCGGGCGAGGGCCCAGATCAGCACCACGGTTGCGGCGGCCGCGCCGACCAGCACCCCGTCGAGCCGGCGGGCGCGACGGGGCAGCGAGGGGTCGTGCACCGCCGGGTCACCCTCGATGGCCTGGACCAGCGCGGTCAGTGCGGCGGGCACGGTCTCCACCGCCGCGATGAACGCTCCCGGTGACACCTCGAAGGCCCGCGCACCCGCGGTGATCAGCGCGGCCACGCACAGGGCGGCGGCGAGCGCGATGTCGGGCAGGGTGCTGCCCTGCAGGCCGAGGCTGAGCATGAGGCAGCCGACCGCGGCCAGCAGCGCACCGCCCGCGGTGGCGGTGCGCGGCATCCGGCCGCCGACCTGAGCGACCGCGGCGACGGCGAGCCCGATCGCGCCCGCCAGCATGGTGACTGGCAACAGCACCCGCGGGTCGGCGCGGACGAGCTGCGCCAAGGTGCCCACCGCCACCGGGAGCGCGAGCGTGGCCAGCCCGGCGGTGCTGTCGGCCACGCGGTCGACGTACGGGCCGAACCGGTGCCGCCAACCGGTGCCGAGCACGCTGATACCGGCGCCGAGGCCGGTCAGGGTGGTGAAGACACCGGCGGTCAATCCGGGCCGGGCCAGTGCGGTCGCCGCGGCGTGCAGGCCGAGCGCGATGCCTGCGCCCGACCGCAGCACGGCACTGTGGGCGGAGCGGGCGGAGAGCCCGGACGTGGTGGCGACCGCGGCGACCGCCACATCGAGCAGGGGCACGGCCCACCAGGCGATCGCGCCGGTTCCCGGCAGCGCGAATGTGGCCACGAGCCCGCCCACGGCGAGCGCGTCCGCCCGCCACGGTGCCGGCGTCGCGACCGCCGCCACGATCGCCAGCAGCAGCGCGGCCGCGGGCACCTGCCAGCTTTCGGCCTGCACCCGCGCGGCGTACTGGCTCAGGTCGGCGACCCACCAGCGGGGCGTGACCGCCGCGGTGACGGTCGCCGCCGCGGTGGTCAGGGCACCGGCGACCACCACCACGGCGGTGAGTCCGGCCACCACCAGGCTGGCCACGTGCGGACCCCGCCGCACTGCGGCTGGCAGCACCCCGGCCGCGATCGCGGCGCCGGCGGCGAGGGCTGCCGCGAGCACCACGGTGTAGTTCGGCCAGGCCAGCGCGCCGATGCGGGTCAACGCGCCGATGACCGCCAACGTCGCACCGCCGGCGGCGACCTGCCGGGCGACGATCCGGCCGTCCACCTGCCCGCCGACCACGCCGACGGCCGCCCCGGCCGCGAGGGCCAGCGCGCCCGGGACGGCAGCGGACACAGTGGACGCCAGCCCGAGGTCGAGCCCGGCCAGGCCGGTCGCGGCGGCCAGGGCGGCGGCGAAGAGCGTCCAGCCCAGCTGCCGCAGGGCGCGCCGCCACCGCCAGGGTGTGGCGCCACTGGGCCGGCGCCGGCTGAGCATGGCCACCGCCGCCACGTCCTGCGCCGCGACCAGCGCCAGTACCGCGGCGAACGCCGGCCGGGTCAGCCCGGCCTGCCACGCGAGCAGCGGCAGCGCCGGTTGCAGCGCGAGCAACCCGGCGAACTGGGCCGCGGCCAGGTGGGTGACCAGCCGGTAGGCCGCGGCGATGGCCGCCAACAGGACACAGAGGACGGCCGCGTAGGTGCGGGCCGGCACGCGCTGCACGCCCAGGAGGTCGTTGACGTACGCGGCGTACCCGTCGAGCAGCACCAGCAGGAGGCCGAGCGCGGCGACCGTCTCGGCGGTCGCGCGCAACGCGCGGCGGGCCAGCAGCAGCGGCAGGAGCAACGCTACGGTCGTGCTGAGGGCGAGGGTGACGATGCGCTCAGCGGCGCTGCGGTCGGTGGTGAAAGCGACCCCGGTGAAGACGATCGCCCCCACGCCGAGCAGCACCCCGCCGAGCGCGAGCAGGGTGTTGCGGACCGAGCGGGTGCTGGTCTCGACCATTCGCTCTGGCGGGCCGGCACCGTCGCCCGGCCGGGCGCGCTGGGTGGGGATGACCGGCGACGGGATGCTTGGCGCTGGCGCGGCCGCGAGCTTGGTTTCGCTGCGCCGGCGGCCACTGCGGCGCCGGGCCGCCGCGGCTTCGTCGGCCAGCCGCTGGGCCAGCGCCCTGGTCAGTGCGATCCGCCGGGCGTTGAGCCGGGCCCGGCGCTCCATCAGTTGGGTGCGGTCGGCCGCCATCTGCTGGGCCTGGGCGTCGAGGCCGGCCACGGCCTGGTTCAGCTTGGCCAGGGTCGCGGCCACCCGGTCGGGTGGACGCCCACACGAGCGGCAGCCGTCGGTGGCGTCGGCGACCCCACCACAGGCCGGGCACGGATAGGTGTCCACCCACAGAGGATGACGGGTTCCGGCGCAGCGTGCGCGCCCCCGTCCGGGTCGGGCGCGGGTTCAGGCCGGGGTTATGACCGCCCCATGCCGCGAAACTCCCAGCCGGCCGCCGTCCACAATGGCTTGTCCAGGCAGTTCATCGCGTCGATGACGCGCCGGCCGGCGACCAGCTCGCCCAGCGCCGTCGGGTCCACATAACGGAACTCGTCCCAGGCGGTGAGCACGCAGAGCAGGTCGGCGCCCCGGACCACGTCGTTCAGGCTCGGCGCGTAGGCGATGTCGGGCAGCTCCCGCTCGGCGTTCTTCATGCCCTGCGGGTCGTAGAGGCTCACCTGGGCCCCGGCCCGGGCGAGCTTGGCCGCGACCGAGAGGGCGGGTGAGTCGCGTACGTCATCGGTGTTCGGTTTGAACGTGGCGCCGAGGGCGGCGATGCGCAGCCCGGTCAGGTCGGGGCCCGCCGGCCCATACGGGCGGCCGAGCAGTTCGGCGGCGAGCTGGACCACCCGGGCCCGGCGCCGAAGGTTGATCAGTTCGACCTCGTGCAGGAAGCGCAGCGCCTCGCCGGCGCCGAGCTCCTGCGCCCGGGCCTGGAACGCGCGGATGTCCTTGGGCAGGCAGGCGCCGCCGAAGCCCACGCCGGCGCGCAGGAACTTGGTGCCGATGCGAGGGTCGTGGCCGATCGCCCGGGCGAGCATCGTGACGTCGCCGCCGGAGATCTCACAGATCTCGGCCATCGCGTTGATGAACGAAATCTTGGTGGCGAGGAATGCGTTGGCGGCGACCTTGGCCAGCTCGGCGGTGGCGAAGTCGGTGACGACGACCGGCACCTCGCGGTCTTCGTTGCCAGCGAGGTCGAGCACGCCCTTGTGGGCCGCGTAGAGCATCGAGTGCGCCCAGCCGCTCTTCACGCCGAACACCAGCCGGCTCGGCCGCAGCACGTCCTCGACCGCGTACCCCTCCTGCAGGAACTCCGGGCTCCAGGCCACCTCGACGCCGAGTTCGGCCGGCGCGTGCTTGGCGACGAGCTCCTCGACCCACTCCGCGGTGCCGACCGGGACGGTGGACTTGCCGACGATGAGCGCCTTGCGGGTCAGGTGGGGCACCAGCGTGGTGACCGCCGTCTCGACGTAGCTCAGGTCGGCGCCCATGCCATCGGCCCGCTGGGGCGTGCCGACGCAGATGAAGTGCACGTCGCCGAAGTCGGCCGCGGCCGCGTAGTCGGTGCCGAAGCGCAGCCGGCCGGCGGCGAGGTTGCGCCGCAGCAGCTCGTCCAGGCCCGGCTCGTGGAACGGCACCGAGCCGCTCGACAGCTTGGCCACCTTCTCCACATCGACGTCGATGCCGAGCACCTCGTAGCCGAGCTCGGCGAAGCAGATGGCGTACGTGGTGCCGAGGTAGCCGATGCCGAAGAAGGTCAACCGGGGACGGGCGGCCCCGGACGGGTAGGCGACCGGAGCGGGCGGAGGTGTCTGTGCGGTCGGGTAAGGCAGGCTCACACGGGTCTCCGCTCATGGAACGTTGTAGTGCAGGCGAGAATAGCTGGTGCCGTTGTAGTCAGGTACGGCCAGCCGGGTAACGCCGGGCCGTTCAGGTTGACTACCCTGAGTTAGCCTGGCCACACATGTTAACGAAGGAGCTGGCCGGAAATGCCGTTCGACGTGTATCAGGTGCCCGAAGAGCACGAGGCCGTGCGTGATGCCGTGCGGGCGCTGTGTGAGGCCAAGGTGGCCCCGAACGCGGCCGCGGCCGACGCGACCAGCGAGTTTCCGCAGGCCTCCTACGACGCCCTGCGGGCCGCCGAGTTTCACGCCCCGCACATCCCCACCGAGTACGGCGGGGCCGGGGCCGATGCGTTGGCCACCGCGATCGTGATCGAAGAAGTGGCCCGGGCCTGCGCCTCCACCTCGCTGATCCCGGCCGTCAACAAGCTCGGCACGGTGCCGCTGCTGCTGGCCGGCTCGGCCGAGCTCAAGCAGCGCTACCTGCCGCCGGTCGCCCGGGGCGAGGCGCTCTTCTCGTACTGCCTCTCCGAGGCCGACGCGGGCAGCGACGCCGCGGCGATGAAGACCCGGGCCCGGCGCGACGGCGACGGCTACCGGGTCGACGGGGCCAAGCGGTGGATCACCAACGCGGGAGTGTCGGATTTCTATACCGTCTTCGCCGTCACCGACCCCGCTGCCGGGGCGCGGGGCATCAGTGCGTTCGTGGTGGAGCGCGCCGATCCGGGCGTGAGCTTCGGCGCGCCGGAACGCAAGCTCGGCATCAAAGGCTCGCCCACCCGTGAGGTCTACTTCGACCAGGTACGGCTCGGGCCGGAGCGCCGCATCGGCGAGGAAGGTGAGGGCTTCCGGCTCGCGCTGCGCACGCTCGACCACACCCGGGTGACCATCGCCGCCCAGGCGGTCGGCATCGCCCAGGGCGCCCTCGACCACGCCCTGGCCTACGTGAAGGAGCGCCACCAGTTCGGCCGGCCGATCGCCGACTTCCAGGGCGTCCAGTTCATGCTCGCCGACATGGGCATGCGCCTGGCCGCCGCGCGCGAGCTCACCTACGCCGCGGCCGCCCGCTCCGAACGGGATGGCGCCGACCTGACCTTCTTCGGGGCCGCGGCCAAGTGCTTCGCCTCCGACACCGCGATGCAGATCACCACGGACGCGGTGCAGCTACTCGGCGGCTACGGCTACACCAGCGACTTCCCGCTCGAGCGGATGATGCGAGACGCGAAGATCACTCAGATCTACGAGGGCACCAACCAGGTGCAGCGGGTCGTCATGGCCCGGCAGCTTCTCAAGGGCCTGCCCTAGCACCCCCCCGGGTTGGCCCTCCCGCGGGCCGGGCCATGATGTTGATCATCGCGGTGCCAGTCAGAGTCCACGTCCGGTGCGGTCAT
>JBLNGJ010000354.1:0-5377 GCA_050264675.1 Micromonosporaceae bacterium | reverse complement strand
GTCCAAACCGGAGCTGCTGGCCCGGCTGCGGGAGCTGCGCCGTGACGCCGACCGGAGCGATCGGCCGGCCAAGGCCGGGTCGGGTCGCTCCCGTCGCGGCCCGGCCCGCGCTACCGACCGTCCGGCGACCCCCGCGGCCCCGGCGATCGGCACGGCCGCGGCCCTGGGTGAGCTGCCCGGCCCGACGCTGGAGTCCAGTATGGACCGGTTCTGGGTGGCCCCGGTCCCGCTGCCGGCCCGTCCGCCGACATTGCAGCACGGCGCCGACCTGCTGCTGCGCCAGCTGCCGGCCCCGGCGCCGGTGCTGGGCGGGCCGGCCTTGACCGAACAGCTCTCGCTCGTCTACGAACGGTTCGGCACGACACGAGATGGTGGAGACAGTGCGGATCCTGTTGGTCGAGGACGACGCGAGGGTGGCCGCGGCTCTCGCCGCAGCGCTGCGCCGACGCGGATATGACGTCATCCATACCGGCACCGCGGCCGCGGCGCTGGAGGCACCCGCGGTCGACCTGGTGCTGCTCGACCTCGGGCTGCCCGACGGCGACGGC
The DNA here is from genome assembly GCA_050264675.1 of Micromonosporaceae bacterium. Taxonomy (GTDB): domain Bacteria; phylum Actinomycetota; class Actinomycetes; order Mycobacteriales; family Micromonosporaceae; genus JBLNGJ01. Next base: position 4,829 of record JBLNGJ010000354.1, on the reverse strand, counting down.
ATCGAGGTCTGTCGCGAGCTGCGCCGCCGCGACGAACAGGTGGCGATCATCGTGGTCACCGCCCGGACCGAGGAGCGCGATCGGGTCGTCGGGCTGCGCACCGGTGCCGACGACTACGTGGTCAAGCCGTTCTCGATGACCGAGCTGCAGGCCCGGATCGAGGCGGTGCTACGCCGGACCGCCCGGGCCGGCCCGGCCGACCGGGTGCTGGAGGTTGGTCCGGTGCGGGTGGAGGTGGCCGCGCGACGGGCGACCGTCAACGGCGAGGAGGTGGCGCTGACCCGCAAGGAGTTCGACATCCTGGTCACCCTCGCGCGCGAACCCGGTGCCGTGGTCGAGCACGACCGGCTGGCGCTCGCGGTCTGGCAGACCACCTGGGTCGGCCGGCACACTCTTGAGGTGCACATCGGCTCGCTGCGCGCCAAACTCGGCATCACCGGGCTGGTGCAGACGGTGCGCGGGGTGGGTTACCGCCTCGACCCGGGCTGAGCCCCCGTCACGTCGGGAGAAGCACCGTGCGCAAACGTCTCGTCACCATATATTCGCTGCTGCTCATCCTCGTGCTCGCGGCGCTCGAGGTGCCGCTCGCGGTCACCCTCGCCGGTCGGGAGACCCAGCGGCTGGTGGCCGACCGGATGGCCGACGCGATCCGGTTCGCCACGCTGGCCGAGCCGGCCCTGCGCACCGGCGAGACGGTCACGCTGCGGGCCGAGCTGATCCGCTACGACCAGCTCTTCGGCATCAGCTCGGCGGTGATCGACCAGGACGGCACCGGTGTGGTCGTGTCCCGGGACCGGGCCTGGCTCAACGACGCTGCGGTGGCCCGGGAGACCCGGCGGGCGCTGACCGGGCAGGAGGCGGCCGCCGAGGGCTCGATCTGGCCGTGGCGCACCTCGCCATTGGTGGTGGCGGCGCCGGTCGGCAGTGGTGGCGAGATCCTCGGGGTCGTTGTCACCATGTCGCCAGTGGGCCGCTCGGCCGGCGCGGTCGGCACCGACTGGCTGGTGCTCGCCGCGCTCGGCGCGGTCGTGCTGGCGATCTGCATCGCGGTGGCCTGGGCGTTGGCTCGCTGGACGCTGCGACCGGTGGCCGAGCTCGACGCCGCCGCCCAGCACATCCGGGCCGGCGACTACGGGGCCCGGGTCGCCGCGGTGGGCGGCCCGGCCGAGCTGCGGCGGCTCACCTCGGCCTTCAACGAGATGGCGGCGACGGTGAGCGAGGCGCTGGAACGCCAGCGGGCCTTCGTCGCCCAGGCCAGCCATCAGCTGCGCAACCCGCTGACCGCGCTGCGCCTGCGGGTGGAGGACCTCGGCGATGACCTGGAGTCCGCGGACGTGCGGGAGCGCCACCGGCTGGCGTTGGAGGAGACCGAACGCCTCGGCCACGTGCTCGACAGCCTGCTCGCGCTGGCTCGGGCCGAACGGGGCCAGCATCGGCTCGAGCCGGTCGATGCGGCCGAGGTCGCGCGGACCCGGGTGGTGGCCTGGCAGCCGGTCGCCGTCCGGCAGGGTGTGGAGCTGCGCTACGAGCCGCCCGAGGGCGACCGGCCGGTCCGGGCCGTGGCCACCGCTCTCGACCAGGCCCTCGACGCGCTGATCGACAACGCGATGAAGTTTGCCGGCGCGGGCGCCCAGGTCGCGGTACGGGTCGACGTGGCCGATGGTGGCGTTCTGGTCCGGGTCACCGACGACGGCCCGGGGCTGCCGGCCGAGCAGCTTGAGCTGGCCACCGACCGGTTCTGGCGCGCACCCACCACGCAGAACGTGGACGGCAGTGGCCTTGGCCTGCCGATCGTCGCCGTCATCGCCGAGGTCAGCGGCGGCCGGTTCGACCTCGCGCCGGCGTACCCACAGGGCCTGGAAGCACGCCTCTGGCTGCCCCCCGACGGGGGCGCGTGAGTCAGATCTTGCGTTCCCGGTAGAACCGGACCGCGCCCGGGTGCAGCGCGAGTGGATAGGTGTCCACGGCCGAGCGAATGTTCAGCCGGGCTCCGGCCGGGTGGGCCGAGGCGAGCGCGTCGCGGCCGTCGAAGAGCAGCCGGGTCAGCGCGTACGCGAGCTCCTCGGGCATGTCCTGGCGCACCACGAGGTAGTTGGCCAGACCGATGGTGGCCACCGGCGGCGTGCCGTAGGTCGACCGGGGGATCACCCGCTCGGAGTAGTGCTCGCCGAACTGGCGACGCAGCTGCCCCACGTACGCGCCCAGGTCGAGCAGCCGGATCGGGATGTCCCTGGCCAAGTCGGTAATCGCCCCCACCGGCAGGCCGCCGGAGTAGAAGAACGCCTCGATCGAGTCCTGGCGCAGGGCGGTTACCGACTCTTCCAGATCGAGGTGGCGAGGGCTCACGTCGACCAACGGACTCAGCCCGCCGACGGTGAGCAGCCGGGTGGCGGCGATCTCGGTGCCGGACCCGGCCGGCCCGATCGAGACCCGCCGGCCGCGCAGGTCGGCGATGGTGCGCACGGGCGCTTGCGCCGGCACGACCAGGTGGACGTAGTCGTCGTAGAGGCGGGCCAGCGCGACCAGCGACTCGGGCAGGCCGCCGGAGGCCGCGACGTCGGCCTGGGAGAGCCCCACCTCGACCTTGCCGACGACCAGCAGCTGCAGGTTCTCCGCCGACGCGGTGGTGGTCAACACCCGCGGCTGCGCATTCGGCCACCGCTGCGTGATGAGGTGCGCGATGGCCTGGCCGTAGGCGTAGTAGACGCTGGCCGGACTGCCGGTGGCGATGCGAATCGGTCCGCCGGGGGTACGCGCGGCGCGGCCGCACGAGCCGGCGGGCAGCACGAGCATCAGGGTCGCGAGTACGCCCAGGACCCGCCATCGGCCACGCATGCCTCCGACCGTACTCAGCCGCCCATCCCCAGATGCACAAGTTTCCGTCAAGGAATGACCACCGAGCCTTTGCAGCGCCCGCCGGGGTGGCAATCGTGAGGGGCGATGGACCCGAAAGCCGACACTTTCCGGGACGCGGTAGTGGCCGCGTTCGAGGCGGCCATGCTTGTCCGGTGCACGGCTGGACGGGGGAGCCGACATTCCCGGGCTACGGCCGCCTCGGACGTGGTCGCCGCGGACGCGGTCACGCCGGACGCCGTGGTCGAGTTCAGCCAGGCTCCGGCCGCCCACCGGCTGGTGCAGTTGCTGCTCAAGACCGGCGCCGCGGCCAGCCACGACAGCTACATGGCGGGCAACCGGCATCGCTACCGCGTCCACCGGGTGGTGGCGCCCGCGGTCGCGAGCTACAACCTCAACGACGCCTGGCGCCGGGGCTACGTGGAGCTGTGCGGCCGGCCCGGCGGGTACCGGTCCCAGCGGCAGTGCTGGCACCGCGACCGGCTCGCCGCGGCGGCCTGGCGGGCGGCGCTGCTTGCAGCCGGAAGAGCCAGAATGCCACTGCTGGGCGTACGGGTGGCCGATCTGGACACGGCGGCGGTGCTGATGCGGGCCAGCCGCGTGTTGCAGGTGCCGGTCGAGCTGCACAACCGGCCCGGTGGTCCGCTGCTCACAATGTCCGATGAGGACACCGTGGCCCGGTTGGCGGAGAAGACCGGGCTGGACGACGTACTCAACGCCCAAGCGGCCTGAGCCCCGGCCCGCGCCGTCAAACCGGGCCGGGCGACGAGACCGTCCGCCTGGACCAGCTCGGCGTTGCCGGTTGTGTCGCGACGTTGAGGGCGACACCACGACAGTTAAGCCCTTTCCCCACGTAATGATGAACCTGCATGATAATGTTGGATCAGCCATGATCATGCAGGTTCATCATTGAGCCCAGAAGGGCAATTGCCGGGTGCCCGGACACGCCACCGTGCGACCCCGCACGAAACAAGCCACCGTGCGACCCGGCACGAGACACGCCACGGTGGCGACATCGGCCCGAGCCAATGCCTCAGCTCAGACGGCGGGTGAGACCAGCGTGCTTCCGCCATCGAGCACGAGGGTGTGACCGGTGATCCAGGCCGCCTCGTCGGAGAGCAGGAACGCCACCGCGGCGGCCACGTCGCGAGGTTCGCCGAGGCGCCCGAGCGGGTAGGTCGAGGCCACCTCGGCCTCGCGCCCCTCAAACAGCGACGCCGCGAACTTCGTCTTCACCACCGCGGGCGCGACGGCGTTCACGCGTACCGTCGGGGCGAGTTCGAGGGCGAGTTGCTGGGTGAGATAGCACAACGCGGCCTTGCTCACGCCGTAGCTGCCCAGCCCCGGCGCGGGTCGCAGCGCGGCCACCGAGGAGACGTTGACCACCGCACCGCCGTGCTCGCCCTGCCACGCCCGGTAGACGGCCTGCGTCCAGGCGAACGCCGAGACCGTGTTGATGTCGAGCACCTTACGGACGGTGTCGGCCGGCAGCTCGATCATCGGCCCGAAGACCGGGTTGGTGCCGACGTTGTTGACCAGATAGTCGATGCGGCCGTACGTGTCCATTGTGCGCGCCACCGCCTCGGCAAGGTGGTCCGGATCGTGGGCCCGGCCGGCCACGGCGATGGCCCGGTCGGCGCCGAGTGAGTCGGCGGCCGCCTGCAGCGGCTCGGCGTTGCGTCCGGTGATGCAGACCCGGTCACCGCGGGCGACGATCGCTTCGGCGATGGCGAGGCCGATGCCTCGGCTGGCCCCGGTGACGATGGCGACGCGGCCCTGCTCGGTCATCAACGCTCCTGTCTACGGGCGGGTAACATGCACGCGCAGTGCAATCTACGCGGTCATGGCCGCGCGGCCCGCGGCGGAGGCGGCATGGCACGGTACGGCTTGACGATCCCGCTGACCGGCCTGCCGTTGGCGCAGCACCAGGCGCTGGTGGGCGAACTCGCCGGGTTGGGTTACACCGACGTGTGGTC
>JBLNGJ010000353.1:0-17411 GCA_050264675.1 Micromonosporaceae bacterium | reverse complement strand
GAAGTGGAGGGTCAGGCCAAGCCGGTCGCCTCCTGCACCCAGGCCGTCACCGATGGGATGGTGGTCCGCACCCAGCACACCTCCGAGATCGCCCGCAAGGCGCAGGAGGGCATCATGGAGCTGCTGCTGATCAACCATCCGCTGGACTGCCCGATGTGTGACAAGGGCGGCGAGTGCCCGCTGCAGAACCAGGCCCTGTCGGCTGGGCGCAGCGACTCGCGTTTTGTGGAACGCAAGCGCACCTTCCCCAAGCCGGTGCACATCTCCAGCCAGGTGCTGCTGGACCGGGAGCGGTGCGTGCTGTGCCAGCGCTGCACCCGGTTCTCCGAGGAGATCGCCGGCGACAAGTTCATCGACCTGATGGAGCGCTCGTCGTCCGAGCAGATCGGCATTGACCCCGAAGAGCCGTTCAACTCCTACTTCTCCGGCAACACGGTGCAGATCTGCCCGGTCGGCGCGCTCACCGGCACCCAGTACCGGTTCCGAGCCCGCCCGTTCGACCTCGTCTCCTCGCCGAGTGTCTGCGAGCACTGTGCGGCCGGGTGCGCTCAGCGCGTTGACCATCGCCGCGGCCGGGTGATGCGCCGGCTGGCCGGGGACGACCCGCGGGTCAACGAGGAGTGGAACTGCGACAAAGGCCGCTGGGGCTTCCAGTACGCCACGGCGGTGGACCGGTTGACCAAGCCGATGGTGCGCGATGAGGCGAGCGGCGAGCTGCGCGAGGCGAGTTGGCCCGAGGCGCTGCGGGTGGCCGCGGCTGGGCTGCGCCGGGCCCGCGACGGTGCCTACGGCGTGGGTGTGCTCACCGGCGGCCGGCTCACCGTCGAGGACGCCTACGCGTACTCGAAGTTCACCCGGGTCGTGCTGCAGAGCAACGACATCGACTTCCGCGCGCGCCCGATCGGTGTCGCCGGTGAGGAGGCGGAGTTCCTCGCCGCCGCGGTCGCCGGCTCGACCGACGTGACCTACGCCGACATCGACCGGGCCTCGGCGGTGGTGCTGGTCGGGCTGGAGCCGGAGGAGGAGTGCCCGATCCTCTTCCTGCGCCTGCGCAAGGCGCACACGAAGCGACGCCTGCCGGTACACGCCCTCGCCCCGTACCGGTCGCGAGGGCTCAGCAAGCTCGGCGCCCGGCTGGTGCCCACCCGGCCCGGCGACGAGGCGGCGGTGCTCAGCGGGGACGAGGCGGTGCGGGCCGCCCTGGTCCCGCCGGATGCGGTGCTGCTGGTCGGGGAGCGGCTCGCGTCCGTCCAGGGTGGACTGACAGCGGCGGCCCGGCTGGCCGCCGAGACCGGCGCCAAGCTGGCCTGGGTGCCTCGTCGGGCCGGCGACCGGGGAGCCGTCGACGCCGGCTGCCTGCCGAACCTGCTCCCGGGCGGGCGTTCGGTCGCCGATGCGGCGGCCCGGGCCGAGCTGGCCGAGGCGTGGCGGTTGTCGACCGGCATCATCCCCAGCGCGGTCGGCCTGGACACCGACGCCATCGTCGCGGCCGCCGCGGCCGGGCGGATCGGCGCGCTCGTGGTCGCCGGGGTGGACCCGGCTGACCTGGCCGACCCGGAGTTGGCCGAGCGGGCCCTCGATCAGGTCGGTTTTCTGGTGAGTCTGGAGATCCGCGCGACGCCGGTCACCGAGCGCGCCGATGTGATCTTCCCGGTTGCGCCGGCGGCGGAGAAGGCCGGCACCTACCTGAACTGGGAAGGCCGGCTGCGCTCGTTCTTCGAAGTGCTGGAGACCACGGCGGTCACCGACGCCCGGGTGCTGGACGCGCTCGCCCGCGAGTTCGGGGTTGAGCTGGGCTGCGCCGATGTCATGGCCATCCGGCGGGGGCTCGGCTCGCTGCCGGTTTCCCGGGCGGCCAAGCCGAACCTGCCCCGGGTGGCTCCGGCCGCGGCGGCGAAGCCCGGCGCCGGCGAGGCCGTCCTGGCGACCTGGCACCACCTCGTCGACCTGGGCAGCCTGCTCGACGGCGACGAGATCCTCGCCGGCACCGCGCGTGCCCCGGTTGCGATCGTCGGCAAGGACATCGCCACCGAGCTCGAGCTCGACGAGGGCACGCCGGTGCGGGTGAGCACCGACCGGGGGGCGATCACCCTGCCGGCCGGGATCGCCGATGTGGCCGAGGGCGTCGTCTGGCTACCCACGAACTCCCCCGGGTCGACGGTGCGCCGCACGCTCGGGGTCACCTCGGGCGCGGTGGTGCGAGTTTCTCGAAGCTTGCGAGAGAAACCCAGCGGACCTTCTCGAAGCTTGCGAGAGAAACCCAGCGGACCTTCTCGGAGCGGGCGAGAGGAACCAAGTGGCCGTTCCCGTGGAGGGATCCGATGATCAACGCGACTTCCCTCGCCGCTGACGACCTCAGTCAGTTCGGGCGGGACCCGTGGTGGCTGGTGCTGATCAAGGTGGTGGCCGTCTTCGCCTTCCTCGTGGTGATGACGCTGTTCGCCATCTGGTACGAGCGGCGGGTGGTGGCCCGCATGCAGGTGCGGCCGGGCCCGAACCGGCACGGTCCGTTCGGTCTGCTGCAGTCCTTGGCCGACGGGTTGAAGCTGGCGTTCAAGGAAGACATCATGCCGGTGCTGGCCGACAAGCCGGTTTACTTCATCGCGCCGGTGATCTCCACTGTCTGTGCGTTCACCGCGTTTTCGGTCATCCCGTTCGGCCCGGTGGTGTCGATGTTCGGGCGACACACCCCGCTGCAGTTGACCGACCTGCCGGTCGCCGTGCTGGTGGTGCTCGCCGCGTCCTCAATGGGCGTCTACGGCGTGGTGCTGGCTGGCTGGGCCTCCGGCTCGACCTACCCGTTGCTCGGCGGCCTGCGTTCGTCCGCCCAGATGATCTCCTACGAGGTCGCCATGGGTCTGTCCATCGTGGCCGTGTTCATGACCGCGGGCTCGATGTCGACCAGCGAGATCGTCGCCGCCCAGGCCCGAGGCACCGCGGTCACACTCTCCGGGCACGAGGTGAGCCTGCCCGGCTGGTACGCGGTGCTGCTCTTCCCGAGCTTCCTCATCTACTTCATCTCGGCCATCGGCGAGACCAACCGCGCGCCGTTCGACCTGCCGGAGGCGGAGACCGAGCTGGTCGGCGGCTTCCACACGGAGTACTCCTCGCTGAAGTTCGCGCTCTTCTTCCTGGCCGAGTACATCAACATGATCACTGTCTCGGCGCTGTGCACCACGCTGTTCCTGGGCGGATGGCGGGCGCCGTGGCCGATCACGCTGTGGAGCGGAGCCAACCACGGCTGGTGGCCGCTGCTGTGGTTCACCCTCAAGCTGCTGCTGCTGCTCTTCGTCTTCGTGTGGCTGCGGGGCACGCTGCCCCGGCTGCGCTACGACCAGTTCATGCGGTTCGGCTGGAAGGTGCTGCTGCCGATCAACCTGGTGTGGATCCTGGCCCTGGCCGGGTTGCGGGCGACCCAGAACTGGGAAGGCCGCGACCGTTGGTACACCATCGGGGGCATCGGACTGGTGGCGCTGCTCATCATCGCGATGTGGCCGAGCCCGAAGCCGGCACCGGGCCCGGCCAAGCCGCCCCGGGAGGGTCGCGTCGGCGGCGCGGACGGCTTCCCGCTGCCGCCAGCCGACCTGGAGGTGCCGCCGAGTCCGCGAGCCAAGCGGCTCACCGCCGAACGGGTGGGCGCGGGTGTGGTCGACGGGTCCGTGCGGGTGGAGGAGGACGAATGAGCATCACCGGCACCCTCAAGGGGTTCGGGGTGACCTTCTCCCACCTGTTCAAGAAGGTGGTCACCACCCAGTACCCGGAGAAGCCGGCGCCGCTGGCGCCGCGCTTTCACGGCCGGCACATCCTCAACCGCCACCCGGACGGCCTGGAGAAGTGCATCGGCTGCGAGCTGTGTGCCTGGGCCTGCCCGGCCGACGCCATCTACGTCGAGGGCGCTCAGAACACCGACGCGCAACGGTTCTCCCCGGGTGAGCGGTACGCATCGGTATATCAGATCAACTACGCCCGTTGTATCTTCTGTGGACTGTGCATTGAGGCCTGTCCTACGCGATCCCTGACCATGAGCAACGAGTACGAGTTGGCCCGGGACAGCCGCCGCGATCTGATCTTCACCAAGGAACAGCTGCTGGCACCGCTCCTGCCGGGCATGGAGCGGCCGCCGCACCCGATGCGGCTCGGCGACACGGACAAGGACTACTACGTGGGCGCGTTGACCAACCCGGGCACGAGCGCCGGGGCCGAGCACGCCGACGAGGGCGCGGGGGAGGGTGCATGACCACCATGGTCCTCGCGGCCGCGCACGTCTCGTCCGGCGAAGCGATCACTTTCTGGATCTTCGCGCCGCTCGCCGTGCTCGGCGCGATCGGCATGGTCGCGGCGCGCAACGCCGTGCACTCCGCGCTGTGCCTGGTCGTGACGATGCTCGCGCTCGGTGTGTTCTACGTGCTGCAGCAAGGTCCGTTCATCGGCATGGTGCAGATCATCGTGTACACCGGCGCCATCATGATGCTCTTCCTCTTCGTGCTCATGCTGGTTGGCCGGGACGCGTCGGACGCGGTGATCGAAACCTTACGCGGACAGCGGACCGCGGCGATCGTGCTCGGCCTCGGCTTCGCCGGGCTGGTCGGGGTCGCGGTGGCGCGCGCCCTGCGGGCCAGCGACGCGAAGGGCCTCACTCAAGCCAACGCCGAGGGCAACGTGGAAGGCCTGGCCGGCCTGCTGTTCAACAAGTACGTGTTCGCCTTCGAGCTGACCTCCGCCCTGCTCATCACGGCGGCGGTCGGGGCGATGATCCTGGCGCACATCCACAAGCACAAGGACGAGCGGGTCAGCCAGGTGATGATGTCGCGGGCCCGGTTCGCCCCCGGTAGCTACCCGGCGCCCAAGGCTGGTCCGGGGGTCTACGCCACGTCGACCTCGGTGGCCACGCCGGCGCGGTTGCCCGACGGCGGCTGGTCCGAGCGCAGCCTCTCCCCGATCCTGCCGGCGCGTGAGCTCACCGAGGCCGAGGCGGCCCCGAAAGGTACCGACGACCGTTGAGTACGAGGAGACGAGCTTGACGCCGAGTTACTACATCCTGCTGGCCGCGGCGCTGTTCACCATCGGCGCCGTCGGCGTGCTGATCCGGCGCAACGCGATCGTGGTCTTCATTTGCGTCGAGCTGATGCTCAACGCGGCGAACCTCGCCCTGGTGACGTTCAGCCGGATCAACGGCACGCTCGACGGTCAGATCATGGCGTTCTTCGTCATGGTGGTGGCGGCGGCCGAGGTGGTGGTCGGGCTGGCCATCATCATGTCGATCTTCCGAACCCGGCGCTCGGCGAGCGTCGACGAAGCCAACCTGCTGAAGTACTGAGGCGGCCCGATGTATGCCCTGGCACCCTACGCCCCGGCGACCGGGACACTGTCGAGCTTCTGGCTGCTCATCGCGATCCCGGCGGCGAGCGCCGCCGTCCTGCTGCTGGCCGGCCGGTGGGCCAACCGGTGGGGCCACCTGCTCGGCTGCGCCAGTGTGGGCGTCTCGTTCCTCCTCGGGCTGACCTACTTCGTCGGGCTGCGTGACCTGCCCGCCGATGCTCGCAACGCCGAGCTGTCGCTGTTCACGTTCATTCCGGTGTCGAGCCTGCGGGTCGACTTCGGACTGCTCTTCGACCCGCTCTCGGCCGTCTTCGTGCTGCTGATCACCGGGGTGGGCTTCCTGATCCACGTGTACGCGGTGGGCTACCTGGCGCACAACCCGCCCGATCAGCGGTACGAGTCGTCGGCGACCACGCGGCGGCGCTTCTTCGGCTACTTCAACCTTTTCGTGGCCGCGATGCTGCTGCTGGTGCTGGGCAACAACTACGTGATCCTCTACCTGGGCTGGGAGGGCGTCGGCCTCGCGTCCTATCTGCTCATCTCGTTCTGGTCGACGCGGCCGAGCGCGGCGACGGCGGGCAAGAAGGCGTTCCTGATGAACCGGGTCGGCGACGCCGGCTTCGTGCTCGCCATCTTCGTCATGTTCGCCGCGGTCGGTTCGGTGGCCTTCGTCGACGTCTTCGGCTCGGTCGGCCGGCTCACCGCCGGGATGACGCTGGCGATGGGGCTGCTGCTCCTGCTCGGAGCGTGCGGCAAGTCCGGCCAGTTCCCGCTGCAGGCGTGGTTGCCCGACGCGATGGAGGGCCCCACGCCGGTCTCCGCGCTCATCCACGCGGCGACCATGGTGACCGCCGGTGTCTACCTCATCGCCCGGTCCAACCCCATCTTCACGGCCAACGCCACGAGCCAGAACTTCGTCGTCGCCGTCGGCGTGGTCACGCTGCTGATCGGCTGCGTCGTCGGCTGCGCCAAGGACGACATCAAGCGGGTGCTCGCGTGGTCGACCGTGTCGCAGATCGGCTACATGTTCCTCGGCGTAGGCCTGGGCGGTGCCGCGTACGCGCTGGCCATCATCCACCTGCTGGCCCACGGCTTCTTCAAGGCGGCGCTCTTCCTCGGCGCCGGCTCGGTCATGCACGGCATGAACGACCAGGTCGACATCCGCCGCTTCGGTGGGCTGTGGCGCTCCATGCGCATCACCTGGGCCACCTTCGGCGTGGCCTGGCTCGCGATCATCGGCATCCCGCCCTTGTCGGGCTTCTTCTCCAAGGAACCGATCATCGTCTCGGCGTTCGAGCGTCCGGGCTGGCCGGGCTGGGTGCTCGGCACCGGCGCGCTGATCGGCGCCGGCCTGACCGCCTTCTACATGACGCGCCTGTTCGTGCTGACCTTCCACGGCCCGAAGCGGTGGACCGAGGACATCAAAGACCCGCACGAGTCACCACCGGTGATGACGGTTCCGCTGATCCTGCTGGCGATCGGGTCCGCGCTGGCCGGCGGCCTGATGGCCACGCCGGTCAAGGACTGGCTCAACCCCGTCCTCGGCGCCGAGGCCGTCCCGGCGGCGGAAGCGGTCCTCAGTCACTCGGCGATCACCGTGCTCTCCATTGTGGTCAGTGTCGGGGGCGCGTTGGGCGGCTGGTGGCTCTTCCGCGACGGCACGGCGCTGGTGCCGCAGCCGGCCGGGCCGGTCGTGACCGCCGCCCGCAACAACCTCTACCTCGACACGGTCAACGAGGCCGTGTTCGAGATGCCCGGCAAGTACCTCACCCGGGCCCTGGTCTACTTTGACAACAAGGGCATCGACGGGCTCGTCAACGCCCTCGCGGCCACGGTGGGCGGCGGGTCGGGCCGGTTGCGCCGGTTGCAGACCGGCTTCGTTCGCTCGTACGCGCTCTCCATGCTCGGCGGGGCGCTGCTGGTCGCAGCGGCGTTCCTCGTGGTCCGGTTGGGTTGATGAGGATGGCTGCCTGATGTCCGATGCGGACTTCCCGTACCTGTCGGTGCTGACCGCGCTGCCACTCGTCGGCGCGTTCGTGGTGGCGCTGCTGCCCCGGCAGCGGCCGGGGCTGGTCCGGCCGGTGGCGCTGGCGTGGTCGCTGCTGGTGCTCGGGTTGACCGTGGCCATGTGGTTCGCGTTCGACGCCAACGGAGCCCGATTCCAGCTACGTGAGTCCTACCCGTGGATCGCCACCTGGGACGCGCGTTTCACCTTCGCCGTCGACGGGATCGCCCTGGTGATGATCGGGCTGGTCGCGGTGCTCGTACCCCTGGTCATCCTGTACTCCTGGGCCGGGCCCGAGGGTGAGGCCGGCGCGCCCGCCCGCCGATCGGTGCCGGCCTACTTCGCGCTCGTCCTCGCCCTGCAGAGCACGATGATCGGCGTCTTCGCGGCCGCCGACATCTTCCTGTTCTACGTCTTCTTCGAGGTCATGCTGGTGCCGATGTACTTCCTCATCGGCTCCTTCGGCGGCGCGCGCCGCCAGTACGCGGCGGTGAAGTTCTTCCTCTACTCCCTCGTCGGCGGCCTGTTCATGCTGGCCGCCGTGATCGGGCTATGGGTGCTCGGCGGGCACACCTTCGACTGGCAGAAGCTCACCGCCGCGGAGTTCTCCACCGGGGCCGAGCGTGGGCTCTTCCTCGGCTTCTTCATCGCCTTCGCCATCAAGGCGCCGTTCTTCCCGTTCCATACCTGGCTCCCCGACGCGGGTGGCGCCGCGCCGGCCGGCGCCGCCGCCCTACTCGTCGGTGTGCTCGACAAGGTCGGCACGTTCGGCATCCTGCGTTACTGCCTGCCGATGTTCCCCAACGCATCCAAGACCTTCGCGCCGCTCGCACTGGCGCTGGCCCTGGTCGGCATCATCTACGCCGCGCTGCTCGCGGTCGGCCAGAACGATCTCAAGCGGCTGGTCTCCTACACATCGATCGCCCACTTCGGCTTCATCGGCGTGGGCATCTTCGCCTTCACCACCCAGGCCGGGTCGGGCGCCGTGCTCTACATGGTCAACCACGGCCTCGCCACCGGGCTGCTCTTCCTCGTCGTCGGCATGCTGGTCACCCGCCGTGGCTCGGCGCTCATCGGCGACTTCGGCGGGGCCGGTAAGTTCATGCCGCTGCTGGCCGGGGTGTTCCTGATCGCCGGCCTGGCCACGTTGTCGCTACCCGGCACAGCGCCGTTCGTGAGCGAGTTCCTGGTGCTGCTGGGCACGTTCTCGGTGAACAAGGCGGTGGCGGTCGTCGCCACCGTCGGCATCATCTTCGGCGCGGCGTACGTGCTGTGGATGGTGCAGCGCACCACCCAGGGCACGCCCAACCCAGCCCTGGCCGAGTTGCGCGCGATGCGCAGGGACCTCTCGCTGCGCGAGTCGATCGTGGTCGCTCCGCTCATCGCACTGCTGCTCATCTTCGGCTTCTATCCCAAGCCACTCCTGGACGTCATCAACCCGGCGGTCGCGGCCACGCTGCACGACCTTGGCGCGCAGGATCCGACCCCGACAGCCCAACCGGAGGGGCAATGAGCCAGGTCAGCGGCGCAATCATGGCGACCGATTTCACCTCGCCGCAGCTGGACTACGCGGCCCTCGCCCCGATCCTGATCCTGTTCGCGGCGTCCTGTGTGGGCGTGCTGGTGGAGGCGTTCGTGCCGCGTCCGGTGCGGCACCTGACCCAGTTCGGCCTGAGCCTGTTGGCGTTGGTCGGTGCGCTGATCGCGGTCGCTCGCATGGCGGGCAGCGGCCGGCGCGTGCTCACCTCGACGTTCGCGCTCGCGGTCGACGGCCCCACGCTCTTCCTCCAGGGCACGCTCGCCGTGCTCGGCATGGTCGCGTTGCTGCTCGTCGCGGAGCGGTCGTTGGAGCCCGGTGGACCGTTCGTGGCCCAGGCGGCGGTCACCGTCGGCGGGGAGGCGGACCGGCGCCAGGCCGAGAATGACCCCGGGGCCACCGAGGTCTTCCCGCTCACCCTCTTCGCCCTCGCCGGCATGATGGTCTTCGTCGCCGCCAACGACCTGCTGACCATGTTCGTGGCCTTGGAGGTCTTCTCGCTGCCGCTCTACCTGCTCTGCGCGCTGGCCCGCCGGCGCCGGCTGATCAGCCAGGAGGCGGCGCTGAAGTACTTCCTGCTCGGGGCGTTCGCGTCGGCGTTCTTCCTCTTCGGCATGGCGCTCGTCTACGGCTTCGCCGGGTCGGTCACGTTCCGGGCGGTGCACGCTGCCGCCCGCGACGCGACCACGAGCCCGGTGCTGCTCTTCGGCGGCATCGCGCTGGTCTCGGTGGGGCTGCTGTTCAAGGTGGCGGCCGTCCCGTTCCACATCTGGACACCGGACGTGTACCAGGGTGCGCCGACGCCGATCACCGCCCTGATGGCCGCGTGCACGAAGGTGGCCGCGTTCGGTGGGCTGCTGCGGGTGCTCTACGTCGCCTTCGACCGGGCGCAGTGGGACGTGCAGCCGGTGATCGGCGCGATCGCGGGGCTCACCATGCTGGTCGGCGCGGTGCTCGCGGTGACACAGACCGACATCAAGCGGCTGCTCGCGTACTCATCGATCGCCAACGCCGGCTACCTGCTCGTCGGCGCGCTCGCGTTCAGCCGGGACGGCCTGTCCTCGTCGCTGTTCTACCTCGTCGCGTACGGCTTTGCGGTGATCGCCGCGTTCGGGGTGGTGACCCTGGTGCGTGATCCGGACGGCGAGGCGACGCACCTGTCCCGATGGGCCGGGCTCGGCCGGCGCGCACCGCTCTACGCCGCAATCTTCACCTTCCTCCTGCTCGCGTTCGCCGGCATCCCGTTGACCAGCGGCTTCACCAGCAAGTTCGCGGTGTTCGGGGCGGCGCTGGGTAGCGACCAGGTCTGGCTGGTCATCGTCGGCGTGGTGAGCAGCATGGTGCTCGCCTTCCCGTACCTGCGGGTCGTGGTCATGCTGTGGCTCTCCGAGCCGGCCGAGCCGAGCCCGAGCGTCTCCATTCCGGGCGCCTTCACCTCGGCCGCGCTCATGCTCGGCGTGGCGGCGACCCTCCTGCTCGGCGTCTGGCCGGCACCGGTACTGGACCTCGCGAACCGCGCGGCCGAGTTCGTGCGCTGATGCCCGCGCGGGGCGCGAAGCTGGGTCGACGCTGGGTGTGGCATCGTGATGGATGTGCTGGGCAACGGGTCTCCCGTGACCGGTGAGGCGTCGCCGCTGATCGCGGCGAACTCCACCGTCGGCATCACGTTCGCCGATGCGGCGCTCGAGGAGGCGGTCCGGGCCGTCCTGGAGCGCGTCGAAAGCCAGCTGCAGGTGGCCGTCGCGTCCGCCGACCCGACCCTCAACGACGTGGCGCACCATCTGGTGAACGCCGGCGGCAAACGGTTCCGGCCACTGCTCGTGGCGCTGGCCGCGCAGTTCGGCGACCCGTCGGCGCCCGAGGTGGCCCGAGCCGCGGTCGTGGTCGAGCTCACCCACCTGGCCACGCTCTACCACGACGACGTGATGGACGAGGCGGCGGTGCGGCGCGGCGCCCCGTCGGCCAACTCGCGCTGGGGTAACGCCGTGGCCATCCTCACCGGCGACTACCTGTTCTCCCGGGCCGCCGACATCGCCGCCGAACTGGGCACCGAGGCGGTGCGGATCCAGGCCCACACGTTCTCCCGGCTGGTGCATGGTCAGATCGCCGAGACCGTCGGGCCCCGCGACGCTGACCCGATCGAGCACCACCTGAGCGTCATCACCGCCAAGACCGGCTCCCTCATCGGCACCTCGGCCCGATTCGGCGCCCTCTTCGGGGGTGCGTCGACCGTGGCCGTGGAGGGGCTCGCCGAGTACGGCGACACCATCGGCGTCGCCTTCCAGCTCTCCGACGACCTGCTCGACATCGCCTCCGAGTCGGCCGAGTCCGGCAAGACCCCCGGTACCGATCTGCGCGAGGGCATACCGACGCTGCCGGTGCTCTACGCCCTCGCCGACGACGGGCGCGACCCGGGCACCATCCGGCTGCACGAGATCCTCGGCCGCGGCCCGATCACCGACGACGGGGCGGTGGCCGAGGCGCTGGACCTGTTGCGCGAGTCGGCCGCGTTCAAGCGGGCCCGGGAAACCGTTCGGGCGTACGCGGAGCGTGCCCGCGGCTGCCTCATGGTGCTGCCCGATGTGCCGGCCCGGCGCGCGCTCGCCTCGCTGGCCGACTTCATCTCCGACCGCTCGGCGTAAGGCGGTCAGGGCCTCCAGATGAGGAGGGTCGTGCCGCTGTCGCTCTGCAGCTCAAGCTTGTCGATCTGGGACTGGGCCAGGTGGGTCATCGCGGTGAGCGACACCTCCTGACCGCCGATCGCCGTCCAGGTGCCCACCGGCTCGGCGTGGCCCGAGCGGGGGAAGACCACCAGGTGGACCACCCAGGCGCCGGGATAGCCGGTCTCGTACCGGCAGCGCATGACGATCCGGGTGCCGCCGGGGGCCGGAATCAGGCCGATCTCACCGGAGACCGGCATCGTGACCGCGGCCGGCCGCATGGCGACCAACTGTGCGTCCGAGCGTACGTCGACCGTGTGGACGGCGAAGCCGACCAGGGTGATCAGACAGGCCGCGGCGAGGCTCGCGGCGGCGTAACGCCACCGGCGGATCTGGTGCTCGCGGCGGCGCTGCAGTGCGGCCGCAGCCATGATCCGGGGCAGCAGGGTGGGCGGCACCTGCAGGGCCGTACCGCTGCCGTCGATGCGGGCGGCGGTGCCGGCGTCGAGGCGGCCGAGCAACCCGGGCAGCACGGCGAGCGCGGCGACCGCGTCGCGGCAGTGCCGGCAGCCGGTTAGGTGGTCCTCGAAGGCGGCCCGCTCGGCCGGAGCCAGGGCGCCGAGCACGTAGGCTCCGTCGTCGAAGGCGAACTGGCAGGTCATCTCGTCACCCCCATCTCCTCAAGTACGAGGCGCAGCGCGCGCACCGCGTAGTGGGTCCGGGACTTCACCGTGCCGGGTGGGATGCCCAGCGTCGCGGCGGCCTCGGCGACGGACCGGCCGCGGTAGAAGCACTCCACCAGCACCTCCCGGTGTGGGGCGGAGAGCTGGGCCAGCGCCTCGGCGATCGTCCACGCCTCCACCGCCCGGTCGGTCTCGTCGAGCACTGGCGGCTCCGGTGGCTCACTGGTGACCACCTCACCGATGCGTACGCTGCGTCGCCGCCAGGCGTCGATGGCCAGGTGCCGGGCCGTGGTGAACAACCACGCCCGCGCCGAACCCCGGTCGGGGTCGAGTGCGTCCGGGTGCCGCCAGGCCCGCAGCAGCGTCTCCTGCACCAGATCCTCAGCTCGTTGCCGGTCACCGTCGCAGAGCCGGAGGGCGTGCACGAACAGCGCGTCGCCATGCTCCGCGTGCAACGCGCGGATGAGATCGTCGTCACTGGTCACGGGTCATGATCTGCCTTCCTGCGCCCCGTCCCAGTGTCACGCAGGTCTGACGTTTACGGTTCATACGGCCACGAGGCCGCTGGTCCCTTCGGCGAGCATGGCTCCGATCTCGCGGGCGGCGGCGGCGAGGCCGGCCCGGATGGCCTGGGCCGTGTCGAGGAGCTTCGCGGCTGGCAGCGCCGCGGCGAGCACGATGCGCCGTTCCAGGTCGCGATCGTTGCGTACGAGCACGGCCGCGCACCCGATGCCCGGGCGGAACTGGCCCATCTCGACCTGCATGCCGCGGCGCTCACCGACGGCGAGATCCGCCTCCAGCGCCTCCGGTTCGCTGATGGTGGCCGAGGTGAACGACCGCATGCCGCACTCCTTGAGGTAGCGCAGCCGTTGGTCGTGCGTGAGCGTGGCGAGCAACGCCTTGCCCAGGGCGGTGGCGTGCGCGCCGTCGTCGAAGCCCGGGACGAGATCCTCCAGGTGCGGCGACTGCGGGCCTTCGGCCAGGCAGGCGACCACCACCCGCCCGCCGGCGAACGTGCCCAGATAGTGGCTGTAACCGGTCTCGGCGGCACACTGCCGCAGCGCGTCCACGACGCTGGCGGGACCGCGCAACGCGGCCGCGAGCTCGCGGAACCGATCGGCCACCTCCAGGCCGACCACGTATGTGCCGTCCTCCCGCCGGGTCACGTACCCCTCGTAGGCCAATGTTCGGATCAAGTGATAGGTCGTCGCCGTGGTCAGATCGCAGCGGCGGGCTATCTGCTTGACGGTCAGGCCCTTGGGCAGCTGCCCCACGGCCTCCAGTACGCGCAGTGCCCGAGACACGCTCCGAATTAGGTCCGATGGCTCGCCGTGGGGATGTCGCACCACCACGTCCCTCCCGCCCCTCGCTCCCCCCTTGGACGCACTCAACCCTAGGCAGGAAAGACGCCTTACGGAACCGGCGTTGCACGGCGGCTCACGCGTGCATGCGACCGCGCTGGCGGCCTTCGTCGGCCGTGGAACCGTCCACGGCCGCCGGTCTCACCTGCGCCGGAAGGCTGACCCGAGAACCGTTGGCGGCTCTTTGGCGTCAGCCGATCGGCCGAGTCAAGAGTCCGATAACCGACACTCGACCCGCTATGTGACCGGCCCGGGCAGCGGTGCCCCGCCCGTGCGCTGATCGATCTCCATCCATCGCTGCGGCTCCACCAGGGGTGCGAAGCCGGCTTTGGCGTAGACGCCGTGGGCATCGGCGGTGGCGAGCAGCAGGCGGTTGATGCCCAGGCCGAACAGGTGGTCCCGAACGGTGATCGCGAGCCACGTGCCCAGCCCGTAGCCACGGGACTTCGGCGCCACGTACACGTCGCAGATCCAGGCGAAGGTCGCCAGGTCGGTCACCGCTCGGGCGAAACCGACCTGGCTGCCGTCGACCGCGTACACCCCGAAGCAGACCGAGCCGGCCACCGAGCGGCGCACCACCTCCTCGGAGCGGCCCCGGGCCCAGTACGCGTCAGTGGCGAGCCATTCGTAGACGCGGACCAGGTCGAGCCGCTCGGGGTCGGTGTCGATCTCATGCCCGTCCTCGCGCCGCGTCCGCATGGTGCCGACGCTAGCTGACGGTTGGGCCAGATGGTGATCGGTCAGTCCCGATCCTTAAGGACCAGGCCGAGCACCCAGGTGACCAGGCTGACCAGCAGCGCACCCAGCACCGCCGCGGGCCAGAAGTTCTTTACGTGGAACGGGATGGACAGCTCGCCCGCGATCCAGCTCACCAGCCAGAACAGCAGACCGTTGACGACCAGGGCGATCAGGCCCAGGGTCAGCACGTAAAGGCCGCAGCCGATGAGCTTGACGATCGGCTTGAGGACCGCGTTCACGACACCAAAGATCACGGCGATGAGCACCACCGTGCCGACCGTCCCCCAGCCGGTCTTAGCCGTCACGTCGATGCCCGGAATGATGAGCGTGGATAGCCAGACGGCCAGGGCGGAGCAGGCCAGCCGCAGGACGATGCCTAACATGCGCGTGATCGTGTCATAGTCCGTCCACCCCGTGCAGTCCCGCGCGGACGGTCGGGCGACCCCCGGCGGGCGAGGGGAGCTGACCCATGGCGGCAGCCATCGACCAGGTGCACTCCCATCAGTTCGCTCGTCAACGCGTGGTCGCGGCGCTGGCCGTGCGCGACCCGGACGGGTCGCCGTCGCGGCGGCTGGGCTCGGCGCTGCTGGCCGGCGTGATGCTCGCCGCCCTGGCCCTGGCCGGCACCGCCGGGTACGGCATCATCCGCCCGAGCGATGACTCCTGGCGCGACGGTGCCGTGGTGATCGTGGAGCGGGAGACCGGCGCCCGGTTCGTCTTCCGCGATGGCCTGCTGCACCCGGTGCTCAACTACTCCTCGGCGTTGCTCCTGCTCGGATCGAGCCGAACCGCCTTGGTCGCCCGGGCGGCCCTGAGCGACGTGCCGCGCGGCGCCACGCTCGGCATTCCCGGCGCCCCCGACCAGCTCCCGGCCGCCGCCGACCTGCTCACCGGCGCCTGGCAGCTCTGCTCCCGGCCGACCGACGGCGCTGGGGCGGAGTCGGTGCTCTTCGTCGGCGCGACCCCGGCCCGTCCGGCCGGGGACATCGCCGGCCGCGGGTTGCTGGTGGTCGACGCCGCCGGTGATCCGCACCTGATCTGGAACGATCATCGGTACGCGATCCGTGACGCCACCGTCGTGCTCACCGCGCTCGGCTGGACCTCCCAGCGGTCCACCCCGGTCGCCGACGCGGTGCTCAACGCGATCCCGGCTGGCCCGGACCTGGCCCGGGTGGCGGTGCCCGGGCGCGGCGGACCCAGCACGGTGCCCGGTGGTCGGGTCGGGCAGGTCTTCGTGGTGCAGAACCAGAGCGGAGCCCGACAGTACGCGGTGGCGCTGGCCGATGGGCTCGCGAGCATCACCCAGGTGCAGGCGGATCTGTTGCTGGCTGACCCGGCCAACGTTGGGTCGGACGCTGGGCCGGACGCCGCGCCGACGCCGCTCAGCCCGGCCGCGTACGCCGCCCTGGGTCCGGTCCGGCCGCTCATCCCGGCCGGCGACGCGGCTGCGCCCGCGACGACACCGCCGCTCGCGGCGGTGGGCACCGGAGAAGGTGTGTGCGCGTCGTTCACCGCCGACGGTTCACCCGGCCGGGTGCGGCTCGGTGCCGCGCCCAGGCCGGCCGGTGCGATCCGCACCGGCTGCGCCTGCGCCGACTGGGTCGCGGTCGGACCGGGCCACGGCGCCCTGGTCGAGGCGCTGGCCGGGCCCTCAGCGCCGACCGGCACGTTGCTGGTCGTCTCCGATCTCGGCATCGCCTACCCGTTGCCCTCGGCCGACGCGCAGGCCCGGCTCGGTTATTCGGGGGTACGCCCCCAGCGCCTGCCCGCCGCGCTGACTGCCCTGCTGCCGGCCGGGCCGGCCCTCGATCCGGCCCTGGCGGGTCGGCCGGCGGCGCCGTGACGAGCACCCGCCGGATGAGCGATCGGCAATCACCTCCCTGGTTATCCACAGGTCTTGCGGCGGGGTGGCATCACATCGATGCCAACCGCTACGGTCGGCGGCGTCAACGAGCGTCTGGGCGCGCCGCGCCGCAGGCGGACAGAAGGGGGTGACACGGTGTCCACCACGCAGGCGACGGCCGCGGTGATGGAGCAGGTGGCGTCGCGGTTCGATCGGGCCAACCAGGAACTGCAGGCCATGCTGGCCACGCTGATGCGCGAGCTGGAGGTGCTCCAGTCGCAGTGGCAAGGCCGCGGCGGGCGCTCCTTCGACCAGGTCAAGCAGGTCTGGGCGGCCGACCAGCAGAAGATCCACCGGGCGCTCGCCGAGACGGCGAACGCGATCCGTACCGCCGGATCGATCTACACCAGCACCGACGAGGAGGCGCAGCGTCGCTTCCGCCCCGGCAGCGTCTCGCTGCCGCTGTAGCGAAAGGGGGTTCGCCATGCACGACGACGCCCTGGTGGTCAACTTCGCCGCCCTGCAGGCCGCGAGCGGGCACATCCAGCAGGCCATCTCGACCATCGACACTCAGCTGGCGCAGCTTGAGGCCGACGCGACGCCACTGGTGCAGTCGTGGACGGGCGAGGCGCGCGAGGCCTACCAGAGCCGCCAGACCGCATGGCGGCAGGCCTCGACCGAGCTCAGCGCGATGCTCCAAGAGATCAAGCGGGCGCTCGATGACTCGGCGGCCGACTACGCCGATACCGAACGCCGCAACGCCAACCTGTTCCGCTAGATCGACTTCTGTCGGTTGGCTTACGGCGGGCAGCTTCCGGTGGGCCAGTTCGGTGGGGTGCCGGCGCGCCAGCGTCGGCGCCGGCCCATCGGGGTGATGACGGCGAGCCCGGCCAGGATGACCGTGGCGAGGCCGATACCGCCGGCCGCGGCGAGCACGGTGACGTTGGGTCGCGTGGCGGCCGGGGTCGCCAACGGTGGCGCCGCGGCTCGGGTCATCCCGGGTTCAGGTGGTTGCGCCGAGGCCGGCCGGACCAGCTCGGTCACCGCCCGCACGGGGTTGAGCACCCCGCTGCCGTAACCGGCCGAGCCGCCCGCACCGGCGGCCGGATCAGCGGTCGCGAGCAGCCGCTGGACGACGTCGGCCTGGCGCAGCTGTGGGTGGTGCGCCCGGATCAGCGCGGCCGTGGCCGAGACGAAGGGTGCGGCAAAGCTCGAACCCTGAAACGTCGCGTGCCCGCCGCCGGGCACCGCTGCGATCACTCCGT
>JBLNGJ010000352.1:0-16513 GCA_050264675.1 Micromonosporaceae bacterium | reverse complement strand
CGGCGAACGGCTTCTACCCGGCCGAGACCACGCTGCGGATCTCACTGCCGCTGTCCCGTTGGGTGCGGCAGCATCCGACCGCGGTCGGGCGGCGGCGGGCCCGGCTCCGTCCGGCGACCGCCGACGACCTGCCGACGTTGGTCAAGATGGTCGACGGCATGTTCACCCGGGACCGGTTCCACCTCGACCCCCACCTACCGGCCGATCGGTGCGACCGGCGCTACGCGCAGTGGCTCGAGCGCGGCTTCGCCGACGGCGACTACCTCTTCGTCTACGCGGCGGACTCCGGCGAGGCCATGGGTTTCTATTTGCTGCGGGGTGAGCCGGGCGGGGACGTCGATCTGAGCCTGGCCGGCGTCGACGAGCGCTACCGGCGGGGCGGGGCAGGCGCCCTCATGTACGACGAGGTCGTCCAGCGGTGCCGCGAGATGGGCTTCCGGACCGCGTCGTCAACCATCTCGACCAACAACCTCGACGTGGTCAACCTGTTCCTGCGGCTGGGTTTCGTCATCCGCTCGTCCCAGCTGACGATGCACCTGTTTCGGCCGTAGCCGGTTTGGTGAACACCGTCACCATCGGGGTCAACCAGGTGGCCGGAAGGCGGTTGACCAGACCGAGAACGTTCGCTCGGGCCAGCGTCCGGGCCACCCGCCCGGCCCAGCCCTGCCGCTGGGCGAACGCGGCGTCCGTCTTCAGCCGGCGGGTCACCTCGGCCAGAACGCCCGGCTCGAACCGGATGGTCAGTCCGCTGCCCTTGGCGAAGCGGCGCAGATCTCCCGCGGTGACGAAGTTCAGGCTCTGCCAGACCGGGTCGCCGGCGAGCCCGGGCCGCAGGCGGGCGGTGGCCTCCGGCCGCACCGGCAGCAGAGGCACCCGAAAATGCGGTTCGTAGGGCACCCGGTAGTTCGGGCAGGTATGGATCATCATGCCGCCCGGGGCGAGAACGTTCGCCATCGCACTCAGCGCCTCGTTGAGCGGTTTGCAGTGCTCGATCACGTTGATGGAGAAGATACGATCGAACAGGCCGTCGCGGACCGGGTTCAGCTCGTGCGCGGAGCGGTGGTCTAGCGGTGCGAGTACGGCCGGGTCACGTTCGCGCAGTTCGTCCCGGATCGCCCCGAACACACCGAAGCCGGGGATCAGCGGCTCGACCGCGGTCACGTTGATGCCCCGTTGGCGCAGGATCGATGAGAGCACGCCGCTGCCGGCGCCCACCTCGAGCACCCGGTGGCTCGGTTGCAGTGGGCCGGCCGGGGGCCGCGACAGCAGATCCAGGGCCAGGCGGACCTCGGAGGCGATGTTCGCCAGCGTCGGCGCCGCCGGGATGCCGGTTCTACGGCTGACCGCCAGCGCGAACTCGTCAGACTCGATCACCTCGAGCAACGTCACGGCGGCACGGTATCAGGCAGGTGTCGGGCGGGACGCTCTCCCTTCCACCGGCCCCCTCTAACGCCGATCATGAACTTAAGTGACTCTTCTCGACGTGTCGAGTCCGTAACCGCATGATCGGCGAGAGGGGGAGCGAGATGGGCCGCGAGGGTGGCAGCGAGATGGGCCGCGAGGGTAGGAGCGTGGTGGGCCGCGGGGTGTGGCGGGCGGCGGCCGTCAGGCGCGGGTGATCGTGAAGTTCGTCGTCTCGTCGCCGGGGCGCGCGTCCTCGCCGTAGACGAAGTCGAAGATCGCGGCGACGCCCCCCGCCGTTACCGAGGGCTGGCCGGGTCCGAGAAAGTCGGAAGAGACCTCGGCGCTGAACGTGAGCGTGAGGGTCCGAGATGCGCCGGCGCCCAGTTCGCCGATCTCGCAGCTGGCGTGGGCCGCGGTGTCGGGGTCGAGCAGGTGGCATTTTTCCCACTGCAGGCCGACGTGCTGCAGCCAGAGCGGGGCCGTCAGGTCGAACTCGACCCCGTAGGCCCGTACGGCGGCCCGGTTCTGCACCGTCACGGTGAGCGTGCCGGTGCGTACGCCGTTGACCGGCTGACCCAGCACCAGGTTGGACGTGGTCACGTGCAGGTCGATGAAGTGGGGGTTGGGCGGGAACGTGGTCGGCCCGGCGATCTGCCGGAAGGCGGTGCCGTCCCAGCCGTACGTGCGGGTCTGGTGGGTCGAGACCTCCGCGGCGTGACCGATGAGGACGCCGAGGAAGTCACCGACCTCGGCCCGGATCTCACCGCTGGCGAGCACCTGCAGGTCGAAGACGACGGCCAGGTTCGGTTGGCCGCCGATGGCCAGCACTGTTCCGATCGTGTGCACGTTCTCCGGCGTACCGTCGAATGCCACCACCTGCCAGTGTTCCGACTCGGAGAGCTCGCAGCTGATCAACGCCACGGTGTCGGTGCGGCCATCGCGGTTCACATCCCCGACAATTTCCCGGACGATCGATGAGTGGGCGTCGATTTCGTCGTCAACGCTGTAGGCGCTGGCGAGGTTGCGGACGAAGGTCTGCCGACCTTGGCAGGGTCCAAAATCGTCCGGCAGTGCCGGCAGGTCCAGGGTGGCGTCGGTCAGGTCCAGGGCGCCGGGTGGGATGGTGATCAGCGGTCCGATCAGCTGTTCCTGCGTCTCGGCCGGCGTCGCCGGCGGCGACGGGGTGGCGGTCGGCGGCTGCGGCGTGCGGCCGGTGTACCGCGTCACCACGGCGAGACCGCCGAGCACGACCAGCAGAACCACGAGCGCGGCGCCGGCCGCCACCCGCCGGCGGTGGATCCGGCGCGAGGTGACCGCGACCCGGTCGCTCAGGTCGACCACGTCGTACATCTCGGCCAGGTCGGCCAGCCCGGCGCGCAGCCACATCTCGCCGCTCATCGGCTCGTCCCTTCTGGCTCGGTGGCCTCGCGACCTCGCGGCGCGGCGACCGAGCCGTGTAGCTCCGCCAGCTCCGGTGCCACGGCGCGCAGTCGGGCCAGGGCCTTGGCGGTCTGTGACTTGACCGTCCCGAGCGTCACGCCGAGCAGGTCGGCCGCCTCGGCCTCAGTGCGGTCCTCGAAGAAGCGAAGCACGAGCACGGCCCGCTGCCGGGCGGTCAGGCGCAGCAGGGCCGGGCGCAGCGTGAGCCAGACGACCGTCGCGGCGGCGTGGTCGCCCGCGCCGGCCCGTTCGGGTGGCTGGGCGGAGAGTGACTCGGCCACCCGGCTGCGCCGCCACCAGGCGACCTGCAGGTGGTACATGACCCGCCGGGTGTAGGCCTCGGCGTTTCCGGTGTCGCGCAGCCGCGTCCAGGACCGGTGACAGCGGGCCAGGGCGGCCTGCACCAGGTCTTCGGCCAGGTGCTGGTCGCCGGTGAGCAGGCAGGCCGAGCGCAGCAGGGCCGGCGTTCGGCTGCGGACGAAGGCGTCAAACTCCGCCTGGGCCGTCGGCACCGAAGTATCCGGCACGGTCTCTCTCCCGTGGTCTGCGTGGTCGAGGTGTTGCTCGTACCCCCTAGATGTACGCACGCGGCCAGGAGGTTGCCCCCGAACGGTGACAACTTAGTGGCCGGTAGGCTCGGCGGGCGTGGCGCAGACATGGCCCTGGCCGGCGGGGGCGGCGACGGGGGTCGGCTCGTGGCCCGGCACCGACATTCTCGAGGCGGTCCGCACCGTCCTCGGTGAGCTGCCGCTGTTGCCACACCTGCCGGAGCTGCCGGCCCGCGGCCCGGGCGCGGATCTCATCGGACGCGGGGCCGGCCTGCTCGTCGACCTGCCGGTCGAGCTCTACGCCGGCCGCTGGCGTACCGCCGCTCATCCGGGTCGCGACCTGGGTCGCGCCCACGACCTGTGGACCCGCGACCTCGACGCGTTGACCGAGCTGGCCGCCGGCTACCGCGGTCCGCTCAAGGTGCAGGCACCGGGACCGTGGACGCTCGCCGCGAACCTCGACCTGCCGATCGGCGGGCGGCTGCTGCGCGACCACGGTGCCGTGCGGGACCTGACCGCCTCCCTGGCCGAGGGCCTGCGCGCGCACGTCGCCGACGTGGCCGCCCGGGTGCCCGGCGCCACCGTGCTGCTGCAGCTGGACGAGGCCTCCTGGCCGGCCGTGCGCGCCGGCCCGGTGCCGACCGAGAGTGGCGGGCAGACGCGGCGTGCGGTGCCGGCGAGCACGGCCGAGTCGGCACTGGGCGCGGTGGTGGCGCGCGTCGACGCACCGGTGATCGTGCACTGCTGCGCGCCCGACGTACCGCTGGCGCTGCTGCGCGCGGCCGGCGTCGCGGCCATCTCGCTCGACCTGGACCAGCTCAGCGATCCCGACCCGGTCGGGGAGCTGATCGACGCCGGGGTCGGGCTCTTCGTCGGCGCCGTCGCCACGACCGCGCCGCCGGGGACGCAGCCGCCATCCTCGGCTGAGGTGGCTGGCCGGGTACGCGAGTTCTGGCGCCGCCTGGCGTTTCCGGCCGAGCAGCTGCCGGCTCAGGTCGTGCTCACCCCCGCGTGTGGTCTGGCTGGCGCCACGCCCGCCTACGCCCGGGCGGTGCTGGCCGCTTGCGCCGAGGCGGGTCGGCGCCTGGCCGAGGACGCCGCGTAGCGGTTGGCCGATGTTGTCGTAGCCGGCCGATATCGTGCAGGGAAAGCGATGCGGATGTGGCCGAGGTGAGGTGGCGGTGGTCGGCGAGGAGATTCCGGCGCAGCCGGCGGTGGACGCGGCGGCGGGCGGTGAGCCGACGGTGCCGGCGCGCGAGCGCCACGCCGAGCTCTCCACGGTGATCGACGAGCATCAGTACCGCTACTACGTGCTGGACACTCCGTCGATCGGCGACGCGCAGTATGACGCGCTGATGCGCGAGCTGGAGGCGTTGGAGAACCGCTATCCGGCCCTGCGTACGCCGGACTCGCCCACCCAGCGGGTGGGCGGCACATACTCGACTCTGTTCACCCCGGTGGCCCATGCCTCGCGCATGCTCAGCCTCGACAACGCGTTCACCGATGAGGAGCTGACCGCGTGGGCCGAGCGGGTCGAGCGGGAGGTCGGTGCCGACGCGGCCAGTTACCTCTGCGAGCCGAAGATCGACGGTCTGGCGATCAGCCTGACCTATGAGGGTGGGCGGCTGGTGAGCGCGGCGACCCGGGGCGACGGGCGCACGGGTGAAGATGTGACGCTCAACGTGCGCACGATCGCCTCGGTGCCCGAGCGGTTGACCGGCCCCGGCGTGCCCGAGTTCATCGAGGTGCGGGGTGAGGTGTTCTTTACCATCGATGCCTTCGCTCAGGTCAATGAGTCCATCATGGAGCAGGGCCGCACGCCCTTTGCGAATCCCCGCAACGCGGCCGCGGGCAGCCTGCGCCAGAAGGACCCACGGATCACCGCCGTCCGCCCGCTGCGACTGATCGTGCACGGCATCGGAGCCCGCCGGGGCTTCGAGCCGCAACGGCTCTCCGAGGCGTACGAACGGATGGCGGCCTGGGGTCTGCCGACCTCGAGCCGCTGGCGGGTGCAGCCCGATCTGGCCGGCGTCCGGGCTTACATCGATGAGTACGCGCAGCGCCGTCACGACGTGGAGCACGAGATCGACGGCGTCGTGGTGAAAGTGGACAGTGTCGCGCTGCAACGGCGCCTGGGTAGCACCAGCCGCGCGCCGCGGTGGGCGATCGCCTTCAAGTTCCCGGCCCAGACGGCCACCACGGCGCTGCTGGACATCCGGGTCAATGTCGGCCGCACCGGGCGGGTCACTCCGTACGCCGTGCTCGAGCCGATCTTCGTCGGCGGCGTCACGGTGACCAACGCGACCTTGCACAACGCCAACGACGTGGTGCGCCGGGGCGTGCTCATCGGCGACACCGTCATCGTGCGTCGGGCCGGCGACGTGATTCCGGAGATCGTCGGGCCGGTGGTGGAGAAGCGCGACGGCAGCGAGCACCCGTTCCAGATGCCGACCCACTGTCCGGCCTGTGGCACGGCCTTGGCCCCGGCCAAGGAAGGCGACGTCGACATCCGTTGTCTCAACGCCCGCTCGTGCCCGGCTCAGCTGCGCGAGCGCATCTTCCACCTGGCCGGTCGGGGCGGCTTCGACATCGAGGTGCTCGGTTTCAAGGCCGCGGTCGCGCTGCTCGACTCGGGCATCATCGGCGACGAGGGTGACATCTTCAACATCGACGCCGACCAGCTGCGGCGCAGCGACTTCTTCGTCAACGCCGACGGCAGTCTCTCCACCAACGCCGGCAAGCTGTTGGCCAACCTGGCCGAGGCGAAGCAGCGTCCACTGTGGCGGGTGCTGGTGGCGCTGTCCATCCGGCACGTGGGCCCCACCGCCGCGCAGGCGCTCGCGGCCGAGTTCGGTTCGCTCGACGCCATCATGGCGGCCAGCCAGGAGCAGCTGGCCGAGGTCGAAGGGGTCGGCCCCACCATCGCGGAGTCGTTGCAGGAGTGGTTCGGTGTCGACTGGCACCGCGAGGTCGTGCACAAGTGGCGGGCGGCCGGCGTCCGGCTCGAGGAGGAGCGCGCGCCGACCGGTCCGCAGCCGCTGGCCGGCCTGACCGTGGTGGTCACCGGCACCCTCGCCGGCTTCTCACGGGAGGACGCCACCGAGGCGGTCACCGCCCGCGGCGGCAAGGTGACCGGTTCGGTGTCGAAGAAGACCGACTTCGTCATCGTCGGCGACAGCCCGGGCACCAAGTTCGACAAGGCGGTGGCGTTGGGCGTGCCGGTGCTCGACGAGGCGGCGTTCCAGGTGCTGCTCGACCAGGGTCCGGAGGCGGCCCGAGAGCTGGCCCGGGTGGAGGCGTGAGGGTTCCGCACCGGTCGCGATGTTTCGAAGGGTTAGTCCGGTAAGTTCGGCAGTCTACCTCCGCTCAATTCCCGCTTATTGGGAAACAGGCGATAATTGGTGTTATCGCGTTACCCGGCATGGGCGGAGTCGTGTAAATCGGCGTGAACCCAAGACCAGCGGCGGCGTGTCAGGGAGGGGCGATGGAGGCGGCCGCGCTTCGCAACCGGGTGCCTCGCCGACGTGCCCCCGGCTTCTTCGGCTTTGTCGGTGCGGTTGTCATCGCCGCCCTCGCCGCCATGGCGGCGTCGATCACCGACGGGCTGGGCGCGCCGATCGGATCGCACCCGGTGGCGTTCTGGATCATCGCCGCCTTGGCCGTGCTGGTGGACGCGCGTCCGTTCAGCACGACCGGCGCTCACCAGGGTTCGGCCGTCTTCCCGTCCATCTGCTTCACCTTCGCGCTCCTGCTCGGCTGGGGGCTGCTGCCCGCCGTCGCCGCCCAGATCGCGGCGGTCGTGGTCTCGTCGGTGCGGCTGCGCCACGTGCCGTGGCGGGGAACGTTCAACGCAGCCCAGTACGCGCTGGCGCTCGCCACGGCCGCGGTCATCCTGCGGGTGGCTCACGTGCCGCCGCTCTCGTCCGGGCCCAGCCCCGGCGTGACCGCGCTCCTGGTGTTCCTCGGCGCCGCCGCGGCCTGGTTCGTGGTGAACCAGGGGCTGGTCTCGACGGCCGTCTGGCTGCGCTTCGGTGGTGGCTGGTGGCCGAACCTGACCCGGACCCTCGTGCCCGAGGCCCTCTCCACTCTCGGCCTGCTGGTGCTGGCTCCGATCGTGGTCGCGGCGGCGCGCTTCAGCGCGGCCTTGGTGCCGCTCATGCTGGTGCCGCTGTACGCGGTGGGCCAGCTCGCCCGTTCCTCCCAGGAAACGCAGCGCAAGTCCTTCGTGGACACGCTGACCGGGCTGCCCAACCGTAAGGCGCTCTTCGCCGAGATACGTAACGCCCGCACCCAGTGGCGCCGGCCGGCCCACTCCGCGGCAGTGCGCCCGCCCGCCCGTCTGGCACTGCTGCTGCTCGACATCGACCTGTTCAAGGAAGTCAACGACGCGTTGGGGCACACGGTCGGCGACCGGCTGCTGGGCGAGGTGGCGCACCGCCTGCAGGCCACGGTCGGGTCGGACGGCTTCGTCGCCCGGCTCGGCGGTGACGAGTTCGGCGTGCTTGCCCCTCACGTGGCCGACCTCGCCGAGGCCCGGCGGCTCGCCGAAACGATCGCCCAAGCGCTCGCCGAACCCGTCATCCTGGACGGCCTACCGCTTGATGTCAGCGCGGCCATCGGCATCGCGCTCGGGCCGGAGCACGGCACCGACCATCTCGCCCTGCTCCGCCACGCCGATGTCGCGATGTACGACGCCAAGCACCGCGGTGCGACCATCGCCGTGTACTCGCCCGAGTCCGACCACAATTCGCTGGCCCGCCTGGAACTGCTGGCTGACCTTCGCCGGGCGCTGGAGAACCGCTCCGACGAGATCACCCTCTACTACCAGCCGCAGGTCGACATCGTCTCGGGCGAGGTCGTCGGCGTCGAAGCGCTGCTGCGCTGGCACCACCCGCAGCGGGGCCCGGTCGACCCCGAGGTCGCCATCAAGGTGGCCGAACAGACCGCGGTCATGCGCCTGCTGACCCGACGCGTCATCGAGGAGGTGGTGGGCCAGCTCGCGAAGTGGCGCGCGCATGGGCTGGCGCCGCGGGCGTCGATCAACGTGAGTGTGCGCGACCTGCACCGCCCGGACCTCGTCGACCACCTCACCGATCTTCTCGCCGAGCTCGACGTGCCGCCCAACCAGGTGCAGTTCGAGCTCACCGAGGGCGCGCTCATGGCCGACCCACGCCGGGTCCTGGTCACCCTGCACCGGCTCGACCGCCTCGGCGTCGCGCTCTCCCTGGACGACTTCGGCACCGGCTACTCCTCGCTGCAGCACCTGCGCCGGCTGCCCCTGGCCGAGGTGAAGATCGACCGTTCGTTCGTGCTCGGCATGGCCGGCGACCCCGACGACGCGGCCGTGGTCCGCTCGATCATCGAGCTGGCCCGGGCGCTCGGGCTGCGCGTGGTCGCCGAGGGCGTCGAGGACGAGCTGACCCGCCGGATGCTCGTCGAGGCCGGTTGTGAGGTGGCGCAGGGCTGGCTCTACGCCCGACCCATGCCCGCCGACCAACTCGTCGGCTGGCTCGCCCGCTACCGCCCCGCCTCGATCCGTGACGTAGCCACCTGACCCAAACTCCACCCGGCGGCCCCGCGGCCCCGCGGCCCCGCGTCGCCCCGCGGCCCCGCGTCGCCCCGTCCCGCTGCCCGCGCCCCTTGAGACGGGGCACTTTTCTGGAAGATGCCCCTATCCCGTAAGGAACACGGGCTTAATCCTTGAAACTGTCCTGAGCCGGGCAGCGGGCGGTCGGCCGTTCGACCGCACGGGAGGGGCCGGGTCTGGTGGGTTGCCGACCCGGGGGAACGGGCCGTCGGCCGCTCGGCTGGCTGGCCTCCGCAGAATGCTGAGTCCGACCTGCACCTGATGCGGAGAAACCGTGGCGTCCAGTTCAACGCGGCTGAGAAGACGGGCTTACACCGGCTTTCTAGCGTGGTCAGCGATTGCTACTGCCGGTCGCCGTCCTGCGGAGGAACGATGGACTCTGCTGCCCTGCCGGCCGGTCAGCCGCTGCAGCCGCCGGCCGAGCCGGCCGGAGAGCTGTCCGAGGTCAAGCGGCGAGCGCTCGCGGAACTGCTTCGCCGGCGCCGCGCGGCCGAGGAGGACCAGATCCGTCCGGTGCCCCGGACCGGCCCGCTGCCGCCCTCGTACCAGCAGGAGGGCATGTGGTTCATCTGCCAGCTGAACCCCGACCAGGCGCCGGTCTACAACGTGCCGTTCACGCTGCGGGTACGCGGTCGGCTCGACCTCGACGCCCTGCGTCGCGTCCTGCGGGACCTGCTCGCCCGGCATGAGGCGCTGCGGACCCGGTTCATCGAGCAGGACGGTGCGCCGATGCAGGTGATCGACGATCCGCCGAGCGAGGTGGCGCTACCCGTCGAAGACCTTTCGGCTGACGATGATCCGCTCGCCCGCGCGGTGGCGCTGGCCGAGGACGAGGGGCGGGCACCCTTCGACCTGACCAAGCCGCTGTTTCGGGCGCGGGTGCTCCGGCTCGCGCCGGACGACCATGTGCTGCTGCTGACCGTCTACCACATCGTGACCGACGGCTGGTCGCTCGCCATTTTCGTGCGCGAGCTCGGTGAGCTGTACGCGGCCGAGCTGACCGGGGTGGCGGCGCAGCTGCCCGAGTTGCCGATCCAGCCGGCCGATCTTGCCGTCTGGCAACGCAACCGCCTCTCCGCCGGTGGCCTGCAGCGGCAGCTGGACTACTGGCGCGAGGCGCTTCGAGATCTGCCCACGCTGGACTATCCGACCGCCCGGCCCCGGCCGGCCGAGCGGACCTGGGCCGGTTCGAGCGTGGAGGTGGAGATACCGGCTTCGCTCGGCCAGGAACTGCGGCGGGTGGCCCAGCAGGAGCGCGCCTCGCTGCTGGCGGTGCTACTGGCCGGCTACACGGCGGTTCTTACCCGCCACACCGGCCAGCACGACATCCCGGTGGGCTCGGTGCTGAGCGGGCGCAGCCGGCCCGACATCGAGTCGCTCGTCGGCTACCTCGCCAACTTCGTGGTGCTGCGGACGGACACCTCCGGCAACCCGACGTTCCGGGACCTGCTCGCCCAGTGCCACGACCGGGTGGTGTCGGCCATCGACAACCAGGATGTCCCGTTCAGCACCATCGTCGATGCGCTGCGGCCGCCCCGCGATCCCAGCCGCAATCCGTTGTTCCAAGCCAGCCTGTCGCTCCAGCCGGCCGGCGCCGTGGAGAGCCAGTTCCAGTTGCCCGAGGCCAAGGTCGAGTCGATGTCGTTGTCGACCTCGCGAACCCGGTTCGACATCACCACCACGGTGATCCAGCGGGCCGACGACGGCTTCCGGCTGCAGGTTGAGTACTCAACCGAGCTGTTTGATGAGCCCCAGATACTGCGCCTGCTCAGCCACTTCCGGCGGGTGCTGGCCCAGGCCGTCCTGGATCCGGACGTCCGGCTCGGCGAGCTTCGGCTGTTGTCGGACGAGGAGCTCGCGGAGCTGGCCCGGTTCAACGACACCACAGTGGACTTTGGCCCGGACCGCTGCGTGCACGAGCTGGTGGCCGAGCAGGTGGCCATCTCGCCCGACGCGCGGGCCGTGACCTGC
This sequence comes from Micromonosporaceae bacterium, assembly GCA_050264675.1. Taxonomy (GTDB): domain Bacteria; phylum Actinomycetota; class Actinomycetes; order Mycobacteriales; family Micromonosporaceae; genus JBLNGJ01. The sequence goes on along the minus strand of JBLNGJ010000352.1, from coordinate 5,563 downwards.
GAGGGCGTCGAGCTGACCCTCGGCGAGCTGGACCGGCGAGCCAACCAGCTCGCCCGGTACCTGGTGGACCGCGGGGTGGGCCCCGGCGTCCTCGTCGCGGTCAGCGCGTACCGCTCGGTGGAGCTCGTGCTGGCCCAGCTGGGCGTGCTCAAGGCCGGCGGCGCTTATGTGCCGGTCGACCCGGACTACCCGCCCCGGCGCCAGGAGTTCCTGCTCGCCGACACCGACGCCCGCCTGGTGCTGACCCAGGGCGCCGTCGCGTCCCGCCTGCCGGTCGACCCGGATCGGTCGTTGCGGCTCGATGTCGACTGGCCGCTGGTGGCCGCGTACCCGAGCACACCGCCGCCGACGACGGTGACGCCGGCCGACCTGGCCTACGTCATCTACACCTCCGGCTCGACCGGGCGGCCCAAAGGCGTGATGGTTCCCCACCGCGCGATCGTCAACCGGCTGCGTTGGATGCAGGCCGTCTACCCGATCGACGAGCGTGATGTGCTGCTGCAGAAGACCCCGTTCACCTTCGACGTCTCGGTGCCGGAGTTCTTCCTGCCGTTGATGACCGGTGCCCGGATGTTGCTTGCCCGCCCGGAGGGTCACCGCGACAACGCCTACCTGGCTCAGCTGATCAATGATGAGGGCGTGACCATCACCCACTTCGTCCCGTCGATGCTGCGGCAGTTCCTGACCGAGCTCGGCCCGACCCGGATGCCGTCGTTGCGGCGCGTCTACTGTTCCGGCGAGGCGCTCTCCGGCGAACTGCGCGATGCCTTCTACGCGGTGTGTCAGGCAAGCCTGCACAACCTGTACGGTCCGACCGAGGCCGCGGTGGAGGTCACGTTCTGGGACTGCGCCCCGTCGCAGCGGGAGACGATGGTGCCCATCGGGCGACCGATCGCCAACATGCGTTGCCGGGTGCTGGACGAGTTCGGTCAACCGGCGCCGGTCGGCGTACCCGGGCAGCTCTATCTGGGCGGGGTCGGCGTGGCCCGTGGGTACCTCAACCGACCGGAGCTGACCGAGCGTGCGTTCCACGATGAGCCGGATGGCCGGTGGTACCACACCGGCGACCTCGCCCGCTGGCGGCCGGATGGCAACATCGACTTCCTGGGCCGCGACGACGGCCAGGTGAAGCTGAACGGCCTGCGCATCGAACTGGGCGAGGTGGAGTACGCCTTGTGCCAACACCCGGCGGTCTCCGCGGCCGCGGTGGTCGTGCATACGCCGAGCGGAGGCGGCGGTTTCCTCGCCGCCTACCTGGTGCGGGCCGGCCCGGCCGGTGTGGACCGGGTCGGTGAGATGCGGGAGCAGCTCACCGAGAGCCTGCCGCGGTACATGATCCCAACGACCTACACCATGCTCGATGAGCTGCCGGTGACCGCCAGCGGCAAGCTCGATCGGGCCCGGCTGCCCTCGCCGGTGACCGAGCCGACGATCGAACGCCCACCCACCACACCGACCGAGCAGTCGTTGGCGGCCATCTGGGGTGAGCTGCTGGATGGGCCGGCCGAGTTCGACGTCAAACATGACTTCTTCGCCATCGGCGGCAACTCGTTGCAGGCGATTCAGCTGATCTCGCGGGTCCGGGAGGTTTTCGGCATCACGTTGTCGCTACGGCAGTTCTTCACGATGACCGAGCTCGGCCAGCTCGCCGAGGTCGTCGACCGCATGGTGGCTGAGCAGTCGGCCGCGGAGGACCTCGAGCGCGAGGAGATCGAACGGGCCATCGCCGGGCTGTCCGAAGAGGAGCTCGACCGGCTGCTCAACGCCGAGTCGGCGGCTCGGCCGTCAGCCGCCGATTCGGCCTAGCGATGGACAGCTCGCTCGAGGCTAAGCGGCGCGCCCTGGTCGAGCTACGACTGCGGCAGCGTCGAGCGCAGGATCAAGTGGCGACCCCGTCCTCCACAGTGGTCGCGTTGGCCGCCGGTGGCCCACAGCCGGCGTTCTTCTGCGTGCACGCGTCCGGCGGCTCGGCCGCACCGTACATTCCCCTGGCCAAGGAGTTCGACGGCGACCGCGCCTTCCACGCGCTGGAGGCGGTCGGCCTGCACGGCGGGGAACCGCTGCGTCAGGTGGAGCACCAGGCCGTCCGGTATCTGGTTGACATCCGGGCCGAACAGCCCTCCGGCCCATACCAGTTGGGCGGCTGGTCGGTCGGGGGGATGGTGGCGCTGGAGATGGCTATCCAGCTGCGCGAGCGCGGTGAGCACGCCGGATGTGTGGTGATGGTGGACACCACCGCGCCGTGGCAGGGTGAGCCGGGCCCGCCGATCGATGCCCTCCTCGGTTTCGCCTACGACGTCGCCGCTCTGGTCGACCGGGAGCCGCCAGAGCTGTCACCGGCAGACCTGACCGCACTGCCACCCGAGGACCAGCCGCCGACCGTGGTGGCTGGCCTGATCAAGGCGGGGCTGGTGCCGGCTGAACTCGAGGCCCAGACCCTCGATCGGATGCGGGTGTTCGTGGCCAACTCAAATGCCTATTATCAATACCAGCCGCGACCGTACGCGGGCCCGGTCACGCTGTTGTCCGCCGCGGACACCAGCCCGGAAAACGCCGACCGGTGGCGGGCACTCCTGCCGGGTCTGCGCCACCGGGTGGTGCCGGGCACCCACTACAGCATGCTGCGACCGCCGCATGTGTACGCAGTGGCGGCGGCGCTGCGCGAGTGCCTCGACGACGCCGCCTGACCGGGTCGAGCGCCGACGGTGGAGGTGGGCGTGGGCAACGGCTTGCTGCGGCGCAACCGTGACTCACTGTTGCGGCGCAACCGTGACTCATTGTTGCGGCGCAACCGTGACTTCAGCTTGTTCTGGGCCGGGCAGAGCATCTCCGTCGTCGGCACCCAGGTGACGGCCGTGGCGCTCCCGCTCGTCGCCACCCTCACCCTGCACAGCGGGCCGGCCGGGGTCAGCGTGGTCGCGACCGCGTCGTACCTGCCCAACGTCTTGTTGCCGCTCTTCGTCGGCCACTGGCTGGAGCGCCGGCGCCGGCGCCCGGTGATGATCGCCGCCGACGTGCTCCGCGCCGCGACGCTCGCCGTGGTACCGCTGGCCTACCTGTTCGGGTCGCTCTCGGTGCCGCTGTTGGCCGGCGTGGCGTTCGTCGTCGGAGCGGCCAGCGTCGTGTTCGACGTCGGTAGCTTCGCCTACCTGCCCAGCCTGGTGGAGTCCGAGGATCTCGCGGCCGCGAACCGGGCCTCGCAGGGCTCGATCACGGTGGCTCAGGTCGGCGGTCCGGGTCTGGCCGGCGTGCTGGTCCAAGCGGTCGGAGCGCCCACCGCCATCGTCGTGGACGCGGTCAGCTACCTCGGCAGCGCGGTCGGCATCTCGGCAGCCCGGCGGCCTGAACCGCCGCCTCCCGACGCGTCGGCGGCCAGGCCCAGCATCCTGTCTGGACTGCGGATCGTGCTGGGCAACCCGTACCTGCGGGCACTGACCGCCCACGCGGCCGGATACAACGCGGCCTACCAGATCCTGATGGTCAACCTGGTCGTCTACGCGCTGGCCGAACGCGGGGCCGCGCCGGGCCTGTACGGGCTCGCGTTGACCGCCGGTGGGGTAGGCGCGTTCCTCGGGGCGATGATGGCGCTGCGGCTCGTGGCGCGGTCCGGCTACGGCCACGCGTTCATCGTGACGGTGGTCTTCTCCGCCGGCGTGCCGCTGATCATCGTCACGATCCCGCTCGCCGGACCGGCGTTCGCCGTTGCGCTGGGTGCCTGCCTGCTCATCAGTGGGCTCGGTGTCGGCAGCGCCAATGTGCTTTCGGTGACGCTGCGCCAGCTGGCCGTGCCACGTGATTCGCTGGCCCGCAGCAACGGCGCGTACCGGCTGCTCATCTATGGCGTGATGCCGTTCGGGAGCGTGCTCGGCGGCGTCGTAGGGCAGGCGCTGGGCCCTCGGGCGGGCGTCGGCATCGGCACGGCCGGAATGGCGCTGTCGGCAATCCCCATGGTGGTCGGCCGGATCCGAGCGCTGCGCGACCCCGCCGATGCCCAGGCGCCGCCGGCGGAGCAGCCGCGGGTGCTCGATCAGACGCGGTGACGCGTCCGCACTGTCGTTTCGCGGCACAGCCTTGTCTCCGCATTGTGTTGAGTCGGCCCCGAGGGGTGCGCCGCCTACGCAACTGTGCTGGCGCCCCATCATCACCGCGCTGAGTCCAAGCTCAGCCTGAGGCGGACGTACTTACCGCGGTCGACGGCTAACTTACGGACGCCGGAGTCGTCGGAGCCCGGAGGTTCATTCATGAGCGATCTCGCCAGCCGCCTTGCCAAGCTGCCCGCTGACCGCCGGGCCGAGATCCTCGCCCTGCTACGGGACAGCGACGAACCGCGGGTGAGCGCAGCTCCGGTGCGGCGCATCCGGGGCGAGACCGGGCCGGTCTCCTTTGCCCAGGAGACGTTGTGGTTCCTGCAGCGGCTCGCCCCGCGGCACCCCACCTACAACGTCCCCATCTGCTTCCGGCTCACCGGCACCCTCGATGTGACCGCGTTTCGCCGGGCGTTCGCCGATGTGGTGGCCCGGCACGAGATGCTGCGCACCAGCATCGCGGAGGGCCCGGACGGACCGGTGCAGACAGTGCACCCGAGCGTGCCGGTGGACGTGCCCCTGGTTGACGCACCCGGCGCCGACACCGAGTCGCGACGCTCGGCTGGCGCAGCCCTGGTGGACGAACTGTCCCGGCAGCCGTTCGCGATGGAGCAGGCGCCGGTGTGGCGGGTGGCACTCATCCGCGTCGCTGAGGACGAGCATCTGTTCCTCTTCGTGATCCACCACGTGATCTTCGACGGCTGGTCGTTGAGCGTGCTCTGCGCCGACCTGGCCGACCGGTACGGCGCGTGGCGCGGAGCCGACGCACCGGCACCGGCGCCGGCGAACCGGCTCGACTACCCCGACTACGCGCTCTGGCAACGCGACTGGCTCGCGGGCGAGAATCTTTCCAGCCTCATCGACTACTGGCGCACGACCCTGGCCGGCGCCGCGGTGCTGGAGTTTCCGACCGACCGGCCCCGGCCCCCGGTGCAGTCCTACGACGGTGCGTTGCTGCGCCGGCGCGTCAAGCTGGCCGATCCCGCGGGCATCGCCCGGCTGGCCCGCGCGCTGCACACCACCCCGAACACGATCTACACCGCGACGTTCTTCGCCTTGCTGCACCGCTTCACCGGTCAGGACGACCTGGTGATCGGGACGCCCAACGCCAACCGCGAGTACGCCGAGGTCGAGTCGGTCATCGGCTACTTCATCAACATGCTGGTGTTGCGCGCCGACGCCAGCGGCGACCCGACGTTCCGGGAGTTTGTCGCCCGCGTGAACACCCTGTCCCGCGAGGCACTCACGCACGGCGGGCTACCCTTCGGCAAGCTGGTCGAGGCGGTCCGGCCGGTCCGTGACCCGTCGCGCTCGCCGCTGTTCCAGATCGCCTTCGTGTTCCAGAACACCGATGGCAGCTTCGTGCTGCCGGAGGTCGTCGCCGAGCGGATCCACATCGACCCGGCCATCTCGCGCTTCGACATGAGCGTGAACCTGTACGAACACGCCGACGGCATCGAGTACAACATCGAGTACAA
>JBLNGJ010000351.1:0-4829 GCA_050264675.1 Micromonosporaceae bacterium | reverse complement strand
GGCGGCAATCGCCGCCGGCACCCCCTGGCCATCCTTCTCGTTGAGCAGCCCGGCCCGCAGGTACATCAACGGGGTCGAGACCCGCAGCGCGCTGGCGATCTGGCCCAGCACCTCGGCCGAGGGCTTGCGCAACCCTCGCTCGATCTGGCTCAGGTACGGGTTGGACACGCCGGCGCGTTCGGCGAGTTCACGCAGCGAGATGCGCGCGTTATGGCGCAGGTCGCGGATGAACTCCCCGATGTCGCGGGACAGGTCCGTGGGCACGGCTCCGACGCTACCCGGCGCTGCTAGCTATAGCAAGCAAAACGCTTGCTGCAGCTAGCGTGATGTTTCTCACCGGTGGTTCGCGGTCACAGCGACACCAGCGCCCGCACCTGCCCGACCGGTTCGCCGCCGCCGAGCACCGGCGTCTCGGTCAGGCGCTCGAGCTCGGCCGGCCCCAGCTGATCCCATCCAGACATCCCGGCCAGGGCCGCGGCGAGCACCGGCAACCGGGCCCGGGTCGTACCATCGTCGATCTTTATGGCCACCGCGCCGGCGCCCGGTAACGCCACCGCCAGCACCCCCTCGGCCCCGCCCTTGCTCAACAGGCCGGGTATGCCGCGCATGAGCCGGGCGTCGTCGGCGCCGGTGCCGGAGATGAGTTCGGGATGGGCTCGCATGGCGTCGGCGACCGCCCGCGGCGCGGTGCCCGGTTCGGCGCTGACCACCGCGAGGAAGGCGCGGGCCAGGCCGAGCAGCGAGATGGCCAGCACCGGAGCGCCACAGCCGTCCACACCGACCGCCGCGACCGGCTCACCGGCGAGGTCCTCCACCGCGGCACGGCAGGCCTGCTGCAACGGATGCTCCGGGTCGCGGTAGCTCTCCAGCGGCCAGCCGGAGGCCCGGCAGGTGAGCAGCATGCCCGTGTGCTTGCCGGAGCAGTTCATGTAGACGCGTTGGCGGCCATCGGTCCGCAGCGCCTCGGTCCGGGCCGATTCGGCCAGCGGAAGGTCGGGCGGGCAGCGCAGGTTCTCCTCGCTGAGGCCACCGGCGTGCAGCATCGCGCGTACCCGCTCGATGTGAAACGGCTCCCCCGCGTGGCTCGCCGCGACCAGGGCGAGGTCGGCCGGATCGGCCAAGGTCAGGCCCGAGCGCAGCATCGCCACCGCCTGCATGGGCTTGTTGGACGAGCGCGGAAAGACCGCACCGTGCACGTCGCCCGCGGCCGCGGTGAGGTCACCGGATGCGTCGAGCACGGCCACCGAGCCGTGGTGGCGGCCCTCGACGAACCCCGACCGGACGACCTCGGCGACCACCACCCCGCCGGCGTACGCGGTGGCCACCCGTCAGCCCGTGGCCGAGCGCAGCGGGGCGATTCCGAGCATGGCGCGGGCCTCGGCCGGGGTCATCGGCGGTCGCTGGGCCAGCCGGGCGAACCCGGCCGCCCGGGCCACCAGTTGCGCGTTGCCCTCGACCGGCTGGCCTTTGGCGTACGTGACGGTGTCTTCCATGCCGACCCGCAGGTGGCCGCCGGCCGAGAGCGAGGCGAGCAGCACCGGCAGCGTGCTGCGACCGATGCCGGTGGCTGAGAACGTCGTGCCGGCGGGCAGGTCCGGCAGCACCGCCTTACCGGCCACCAGTGCCTCGGTCGTGCCGGGCATGCCACCGGGCACGCCCATCACGAAGTCGACATGCACATGACCGCCGGCCGGCAGGCCGTGCCGGTCGAGCAGGCGCTGCAGCGACGTGAGATGGCCCAGGTCGAAGATCTCGTATTCGGGCACGATCCCGCGCTCCTGCATGCGGGTGTGCAGCTCGACGATGAAGTCCCACCGGTTGAGGAACACGTCGGTGCCGAAGTTGACCGTGCCCATCGTGCACGAGGCCATCTCCGGCGCCGCATCGAGCACCGCCAGCCGGTCCGCCTCCGGGTCGGTCACCGCGCCGCCCGTGGAGAGCTGGACGATCAGGTCGGTGGACGCGCGCAGCGCCTCAACGGTGGCGTGCAGCCGGCCCGGGTCCAGTGTCGGCTGGGCGTCGTCGTCGCGGATGTGGACGTGGATCACGCTGGCGCCGACCGCCTCACACTCCTTCGCCGCGGTCACCAGCTCATCGAGGGTGACCGGCAGCGCAGGCACGTCGGACTTGGCCGACTCCGCACCGGTCGGCGCTACGGTGATCAACGTCGTTGCGGTCATGAGCCCCAGCCTTCCATGCCTGACGCCGGCGAGACACGCCCAGGTGTGCCGTCAGTCCCGCGCCTCCGGATCGATTGCCGCCGCCGCGACGCCCACCCGAAGCCGGGCCTCCTCGCCGAGCGAGCGCTTCACCAGGGCCAGCGCGACCGGCCCCAGCTCGAAGTGGCGCGCCGCCGTGCCGACGAAGCCGACCGGGCGAGCGTCCTCGCCGGTGACCGGCGTGCCCGGCGCGGGCAGCTCGTCTGTGCTCACACCGTCGAGGTGCAGCAGGACCAGCCGCCGGGGCGGACGGCCCAGGTTGTGCACCCGGGCCACCGTCTCCTGCCCGCGGTAACAACCCTTCTCCAGGTGCACGGCCGGGGCGGTCCAGCCGACCTCGGCCGGGAGCGTGCGGTGGTCGGTGTCCAGACCCAGTCGCGGCCGCCGGTCGGCCACCCGCAGCGCCTCGAACGCCCACATCCCGGCCAGCGGCACGGCGGCGCGGGCGACCAGCTCGGGCACCGCGGCGCGGGCCACGATCAGGTCGGCGCCGTAGCGCATGCGTCGCGCGTACCCCCCGGATGCCAGCGGCACCACCGCGTACCGCGACGTCGGGCCGGTCGGCACGGACCCGGCGGGAAACTTCGGGCCCGGCACGGCCTGCAGCTGTGGCGGCGCGGGGTCGGTGACGCCGAGGGCGGCGAGCGCGTCGCCGGTGGCCGGCCCGACCAGTGAGAGCACGGCCCAGTCGGCGGTCACGTCGACCGGCTCGACCCGCAGCAGGAAGCGCATCCGGTTGAGGAAGTCGAGCAGGGCCGGCGCCGTGCCCGGCTCCACGTCGAGCCAGGTCGTCGTGGCGTCGTCGAGCACGACCGCGTGGTGCTCGACGTGCCCGTGCGGTGAGAGCACGAGCAACTCGGTGCCGGTGGCCGGAGCCAGCTCGAGCAGGTGCTGGGTGCTCAGGCTGTGCAGCCAGCTGAGCCGGTCGGGGCCGGCGACGGTGAGCACACCACGGTTACCCCGATCGACCAGGCCGACCGCGGTGGCCAGCAGCCGCTGCTCCCGCAACGGGTCGCCGTAGTGGGCGACCAGGTCAGCGTCCACATGGGACGGTTCCAGCGCGCCGATCGCGACCGCGCCCGGCGCGGCCAGCGTCATGATGACCGTCCGTGGGTGGTCGCCGCGGCGCACGAGGCGCACAGGCCGAACAGGGCGACGTGGCCGATGTCGATCAGGAACCCGCGCTCGCGCTCCAGGTCGGCGGCGAGCGGGCGCAGGGTGGCCGAGGCGACCTCGCTCACGTTGCCGCAGGCCCGGCAGACCAGGTGCACGTGCTGTTCCTCGCCGACGGCGTGGTAGGTGGGTGCGCCGTGGGACAGGTGGGCATGGGTGACGAGACCGAGGTCCTCGAGCAGCTCGAGGGTGCGGTAGACGGTGGTGATGTTGACCCCGGCCGCAACCCGGGCCACCGCCGCGTGCACCTGGTCGGGCGTCGCGTGCCCGAGCTCGCAGACGGCGTCGAGCACGAGCTGGCGCTGCGCGGTCAGGCGCAGGCCTCGCGAGCGCAGCTTGTCGGCTAGGGGCGACGGGAGCACGGTTCAAGTCTAGGTCCGGGCTACGCTGCCCGACGTGTCCGAACAACGCGTGGTGGCCCTGCTGGGCCGGGGCGTCCTCGCCCCGCAGACGCCGATCCTGCGCGCCGACGACCTCGGCGCCCTGCGGGGGGACGGGATTTTCGAGACGATGCACGTCCGCGCCGGGCGGCCGTGGCTGATCGATGAGCATCTGGCCCGGCTGGTCGGTTCGGCGGCCCGGATGCAGATCCCGCTGCCGGCGCTGGCCGACCTCGCCGAGCTCGTCAACCAGGCGGTCGCCGCCTGGCCGACCGAGACCGAAGCCGCCGTGCGCCTCGTGGTCACCCGGGGTCCGGAGAACGGCGAGGGTCCGCCGACCGTCTACGCCACCGTCGCGCCGGTGCTGCCAGCCTCGCGGCGCGCCCGGCACGACGGGGTGGCCGTGGTCACCGCCACCCTCGGTTTCCCCGCCGGGCTGCGACAGCAGGCACCTTGGCTGCTGGGCGGGGCCAAGACGCTCTCGTACGCCGTGAACATGGCCTCGCAGCGCTGGGCCGCCTCGGTCGGTGCCGAGGACGTGCTCTGGGTCTCCAGCGACGGGTACGCGCTCGAGGCACCCACCTCGACCCTGATCTGGCTGACCGGAACGACGCTGTGCACGGTGCCGGTCGAGGAGACCGGCATCCTGCCGGGCACGACGGCACGGTGGCTGCTCACGCACGCCGGCGAACTCGGCTGGAGCACCGCCGAGCGCATGGTCACCGCGGCCGACCTGGTAGGCACCGACGGGGTCTGGTTCACCTCCTCGGTGCGGGGGCTGGCGCCGCTGCGGACCCTCGACGGTGCGGCCCTGCCGTGGTCGACCGAGACCACCAAGAGCATCCGTGAGCTGTTGGGATATGCCTAAAGCGTGACGATGTCCCGCAAACCCGCCTAGGCTGGGGATGACGCCGGCGCGGGGGTGAAGTTCATGACGTACGCGGCATCCATCGGCGACCAGGTCACCGACCTCTTCGGCACCATCCTCGGGGTCGCGGTGAAGGTCCTGGTCTTCCTGCTGATCATGGCGATCGGCTGGTTCGTGGTCCGCCGGATC
>JBLNGJ010000350.1:0-3434 GCA_050264675.1 Micromonosporaceae bacterium | reverse complement strand
CCGCATCAGTACGTCACCTCCTGGGAGCGGCGGCGGATGACTGTGATCTCGTCCCGCTGGTTGCCGGTGGGGCCCAGGTAGTTGAACGCGAACGACAGCTGGGCATAGCCACCGACCAGGTGGGTCGGCTTGATCAGCAGCCGGGTCAGCGAGTTGTGGATGCCGCCGCGGCGCCCGGATGTCTGGGCGATCGGCACGTCCACCACCCGCTCCTGAGCGTGGTACATGTAGACGGTCCCGGCCGGCATCTTGTGGGTGACCACGGCCCGGGCCACCACGACACCGTTGCGGTTGACCGCCTCGACCCACTCGTTGTCGCGTACGCCGATCGTCGCGGCGTCGGGTTCGCTGATCCAGATGGTCGGGCCGCCGCGGGAGAGCGTGAGCATCAGCAGGTTGTCCTGGTACTCGGAGTGGATCGACCACTTCGAGTGCGGGGTCAGGTAACGCACGGTCAGGCCCAGCTCGCCGGTCTCGGTCAGCCGCGGCTCGCCGAAGAGCTCGTGCATGTCCAGCGGCGGACGGAAGACCGGCAGCGCCTCACCGAACTCGTGCATCCAGTCGTGGTCGAGGAAGAAATGCTGGCGACCGGTGAGGGTGTGCCAGGGCTTGAGCCGCTCGACGTTGAGCGTGAACGGCGAGTACCGGCGCCCACCGTGTTCGCTGCCCGACCACTCCGGGCTGGTGATCACCGGCACCGGGCGGGCCTGGGTGTCGGCAAAGCGCACGTGCTTGCCCTCGTGCTCGGCCGCCAGGTCGACCATCGGCTGGCCGGTTCGCCGTTGCAGCGCCTCGAATCCGGCCACCGCGACCCGGCCGTTCGTGGTGCCGGAGAGCGTGAGGATCGCCTCGCACGCGTGCACATCCCGGGCCAGTGACGGCCGGCCGGCGCCCGGCCCGTCGGGCACGCTGCCGTTGATCTGCCGCAGCTTCTCCACCTCGGCGCGCACGTCGACGGTGACGCCCTTGGTGGTGGTGCCCAGACGATCGAGCAGCGGGCCGAGCGCGGCCATCTTCGCCGCCACCGCACCGTAGTCGCGCTCGACCACGACGAACCGCGGCATGGTCAGGCCCGGTACCGGGTCGCACTCGCCCCGCCCCCAGTCCCGCGCGACGCCGCCCGGGTAGGCCAGCTCGTCCGGGGTGTCGTGGGTCAGCGGCACGGCCACCACGTCCCGGCGTACGCCGAGGTGCTCGGCGGCCAGGGCCGAGAAGGCCCGGGCGATGGCGTGGAACGCGTCGAAGTCGGTACGGGTCTGCCAGGGCGGCGCGATCGCCGGGCTGAACGCGTGCACGAACGGGTGCATGTCGGTGCTGGAGAGGTCGTGCTTCTCGTACCAGGTGGCGGCGGGCAGCACCACGTCGGAGAAGAGCGTGGTGGAGGTCATCCGGAAGTCCAGGCTCAGCAGCAGGTCGAGCTTGCCTTCGGGCGCCTCGTCGTGCCAGCGGACCTCCTGCGGGCGCTGCGCCGGCGATGCCGGTGTGGCCCGCAGGGAGGCGTCGGTGCCGAGCAGGTGGCGCAGGAAGTACTCGTTGCCCTTCGCCGAGGAGCCGAGCAAGTTCGCCCGCCACACCGTCAGCACCCGGGGCCAGTTGGCCGGAGCATCCGGATCCTGACCGGCGAAGCCGAGGCGTCCGTCGCGCAGCCAGCCCACGATCGCGGCCGCCGGGTCGTCCGGGTTCTCGGCCAGTGCCTCGTCGGCCACCCGCAGCGGGTTGCGGTCGAAGGTCGGCATGGTCGGCATCCAACCCATCCGGGCCGAACGGGCCAGCAGGTCGGCGGTGTGCACACCGGTGAAGGCGCCGGTGCCCAGCGGTGAAGCCAGCACACCGGCGTCGTAGCTGTCATAGCGCCACTGGTCGGTGTGCAGGTACCAGTACGCGGTGCCGATCATCTGGCGTGGCGGCCGGGACCAGTCCAGTCCGAACGCGAGCTGGGCCCACCCGGTGACCGGCCGGCACTTCTCCTGCCCGACGTAGTGCGCCCAGCCACCACCGTTGACGCCCTGGCAGCCGGTCAGTGTGGTCAGCGCCAGCATGGCCCGGTAGGTGGTGTCGGAGTGGAACCAGTGGTTGGTGCCGGCGCCCATGAGGATCATTGAGCGTCCGCCCGAGCGCTCGGCGTTGTCGGCGAACTCCCGCGCCACCCGGGCACACTGGGCCGCTGGCACGCCGGTGATCGGCTCCTGCCAGGCCGGGGTGTAGGGCTGGCCGGCGTCGGCGTACGAGGCCGGCCATTCGCCGGGCAGGTCGGGCCGGGCCACGCCGTACTGGGCCAGCAGGAGGTCGTAGACGGTGGTCACCCGGCGTCCGGCCACGATGCGGGTCGGCACGCCGCGGCGCAGCACGCCCGGCTCATCGAAGCGCGGCAGCCGCACCTCAACCGGGTCACCGTTGTCCACGCAGGACAACGCCGGTTCGATCGTGCCGAGGTCGAGATTCCACCGGCCCACGCCCGACTCGGCGTAGCGGAAGCCGAGCGAGCCGTTCGGCACCGCCGGCGCCGCGGCGGCCGCGTCCCACACGACGGTCGTGAACGCGGCCTCGCGGCTGGCCTGGAGGTCAGCCTCGCCCGGCTCGAGGTCGGCCGCGGTGAGGAACTTGCCGGGCACGTACGCCCCGTCGCGCTCGTCCAGGGTCACCAGAAACGGCAGGTCGGTGTAGCGCGTGACGTAGTCGAGGAAGCGCGGCGTGGCCCGGTCCACGTAGGACTCCCGCAGGATCACGTGGCCCATCGCCATGGCCAGGGCCCCGTCCGTGCCGGGCTGCGCGGGCATCCATTCGTCGGCGAACTTGACGTTGTCGGCGTAGTCGGGGCTGACCACCACGACCTTCTGCCCCCGGTAACGGGCCTCGGCCATCCAGTGCGCGTCGGGGGTACGCGTGACCGGCACGTTCGAGCCCCACATCACCAGGTAGCTGGCGTCCCACCAGTCGGCCGACTCGGGCACGTCGGTCTGGTCGCCGAACATCTGCGGCGAGGCCACCGGCAGGTCGGCGTACCAGTCATAGAAGGAGAGCATCGCCCCGCCGATGAGCGAGACGAACCGGGCGCCGACCGCGTGCGAGACCATCGACATGGCCGGGATGGGTGAGAAGCCGGCCACCCGGTCCGGGCCGTACTCCTTGATCGCGTGCACGTGGGCGGCGGCGATGATCTCCAACGCCTCGTCCCAGGCGATCCGCACCAACCCGCCCTTGCCGCGGGCCCGCTGGTAACGGCGGCGCCGCTCGGGGTCGGCCTGGATCTCCGCCCAGGCCGCGACCGGATCACCGAGGCGGGCCTTGGCGTCCCGGTACATCTGCACCAGGACCCCGCGTGCGTAGGGGAAGCGCACCCGGGTGGGCGAGTACGTGTACCAGGAGAACGCCGCGCCCCGGGGGCACCCCCGCCGCTCGTACACAGGGCGGTCCGGGGCGCACGAAGGCGCGAA
>JBLNGJ010000349.1:0-6688 GCA_050264675.1 Micromonosporaceae bacterium | reverse complement strand
CCTACGTGCGCGCCCGCGACCGGCACTGCCGGTTCCCCACCTGCCGCCGAACGGCCCGACGGGCCCAACTCGACCACAGCACCGACCACCAGCACGGCGGCCCCACCATCCCACCCAACCTCGGCATAATGCCCCAAACACCACCGGCTCAAGACCCTCGGCCACTGGCAACTCATGCAGATCGCCGATGGTCAGTTCATCTGGCGCTCCAAACTCGGCCGCACCTACCTCGTCGAACCCGAACCCATCGACGACCCGTGAACTCGCGCCGCTCAGCTCTTGCGCTTGCCCGGTTACAGCCCGGGGCACAGTATGGTTCCCGACACCTCGGAGTCGTTGGTGCGTTGCGTTGCCGCACCTCGTACGGGTGGCAGTCGCGTCTGCGCCTGCCTCACCCCGCGTACGAAGGAACCAACGATGATCACTTCACGGTCGCGGCGCCGCCGCGTGTTGATGCTGCTCGGTCTGGCGAGCGTTCTGGCCGTGTCGGCCTGCAAGGCAACGGATCCGGCCGAACCGGCCAGCGAAGCGTTCGATGTCGTCGCCTCCGCGCCACCGTCGACCCCGGCGCCGTCCGGCCCGGCCCCGGTGCCATCAGGGCCGGGCGACCTGGTCGCGATGTTCCCGGCCACGCCGAAGGCATACGCGACGGCTGTGGTCAACGCCTGGGCGCAGGACCACGTCAACACGCTCGGGTCGCTGACCACGCCAGGTGTGCAGGAGCAGATCCTGGAGATCCCGCAGCCGCTGGACGAGGCCTGGTCCTACCTGCGTTGTGACGGCACCGCCGGCTCGTCGTATTGCACCTTCGCCAACGCCGACGGTGACGAGTTCACCCTGCGCATCTCTCATTCGTTGCTGGGCAAGCCCCATGCCGCCATCGAGGTGATGCTCGAGCTGACCGACTACCCGGTGGACGGCCTCACCTACGTCAAGGAGTTCGTCGCCGCGTGGCAGATCGGCAACACGGCGCGCATGCTGAAGTTGAGCAAGCCGAGCATCGTCAACCAACTCGGCCCGGCTCCGGTCAGCCCGAGCTACCCCGCCCCAGTCTGCTGCGGCGGAGGCCTGTTGCAGGTCACGGTCAAGTGGAACGCATCGAGCGTCCGCTTCGATGTCGGCACGACCCTGCTCGGCGACCCGCACGCGATCGTCGGTTACGCACCCGCTGGGCTGGGCCTGACCTGGAAGTAGCCCTGCCCGTATCGAGCCCGCGCGCCCCCGCCTTGACGGCCGGGGCGCGCGACATCGGGGCTGGCTACTCGAAGCGAACGGCGTCGTGGCGGGTGGTGAGGCTCAACAGGGGCAGCGCGATGGCGGAGAAGAGCAGCGCGGCCAGCACCCCACCACCGATGAAGCCGTACAGATCCGGACCCGGCCAGCGCCAGTGCACGCCCCCTTGCCGGGCCGAACCGTACGCGAGCAGCATGCCCACCCCGACGCCCGCGACCGAGACCGCCGCCATGGTCGCGGCCGTTTCCAGTAACACCGACCGGCGCAGTTCGCCCAGGCGAACACCGGATGCGCGCAACAGCGCCAGCGGTCGCCGGCGCTCGATGAGCCCGCCGACCATCGAGGCCGTGAGCCCGAAGGCCCCGACGATCAGCACAAACAGGGCCGCGACCGCGGCAAGCTGGTCCACATCCTGGAAGAACGTCTCCAGGTTGTGGTCGACGGGGTCACGGCTGCTGTTGATGATCGCGTTTGGCACGAGGTTCGCCGCCTGCGTGCGGACGCGGTTCTCCGCGGCCAGTGAACCGTCGGTCGGGATGAATACGAGCCCCACGAGGGCCGGGACGGGGGTGCCGGTGACCGGCTCCGCCGGCTCGGACCCGGGACAGGTCACATACTTCAGCCGCGCCAGGTCCGCGCATGTCACGGCACCCGGGTTCCCCCACGCGACGGCTCCGTTGGACAGCAACGGCTCGACCACGGCCCCCGGCACGCCACCCGTCATGACCGACACCACGCCCGGACGCAGTGATGCGTTCCACGCTCCGTCCCCGGCGACCGAGACAATCGGAGCGGGCGCGATCGCGACCGTACAGCCGAGGTAGGCCAACCCAGCGGCGGCGAGACCCACGGCGGCCACGGAGTAGAACGTGGCTTGGGGGTTCGCCGCGATGCGGCGGGCGGCGAGCAGGCTGGGCACGCCCCGGCTCAGCCGCGCGACCCCCCGACCGACCCCCGCGACGAGCCACGGCCCGACGATGACGAAGCCCACGATCGCGGTCAGCGTCAGCAGCGCCTTGATCGTGGTGAGCAGAGGTGGGGAGCCCTCGGTCGGCGTGGCCAGTGTGCCTCCGAAGGGCAGCAAGGCGAACTGGCCACCGAGGCCGACGACCAGTGGCACGACCAACCAGGGCGTGGGCCCGCGCCGAGGCCCGCGACGCTGCACCGCGAGCGGACGCGCGCGGACGTGGCGTAGTGACGCGACGGTTGTCAGCATCACCAGTGCCGGCGTGCCGAGCAAGATTCCGGCGAGCCACAGCGGTGGCACGGCCACGTCGTCGACCCAGAAGTGTCCATACTGGAAGAACACGGTGGCGGCCAGCACCCGCCGGCCCACCTCGTACAGTCCCCAGCCAACGGCCGCGCCCGCGACCGCCGCGACCCCGGCCTCGGCCGCGGCCACGAGCGCGATCTGCATTTGCGTGGCCCCCACGAGCCGGATCGCGGCGAGCCGCCGTTCCCGTTGCCGCCAGGCGACCCGCGTCACCACGACGATGAGGATCACGACGGGTGCGAGCACCATCATCGCGTTCGACAGCAGAAAGAACGCCAGGAAATAGACGATCGCCCACGCCCCCGGGCGAACATCGGCGAACCCGTGGACCTCGCCCACCGACCGGACGCCGCGCAGCTGTTCCGGTGTGCGGCCGATGATCCCGACGAGCTCGTTGTCGTGCGCTAGGCCCTCCGGCCTGATCGTCATCGTCACCCGGCCGGGAAACCGGTCATCGAGCTCATCGTCCGGTGTGGACGCCAAGAGCCGGGCCAGCGCCGGCGACACGGCCAGCTCGCCCGGCCCGGGCCCGCGGTCCAGGCCCGGTGGCACCGGTGGGTCGTCTCCGAGCGCGGCCAGGTACGCGCGCGTCATCGGCCGACCGTCGTAATAGTCGCTCACGGCCAGGAAGAGGGCGCCATCGACCGACTCCACGGTGGGGTCGTCATCGGTTTCGGGGCTGGCCGCCGAGTAGGCAGCGTCCTGCCAGGCCATGCGCTCGGACCGGCCAAGCAGAGCCCGGGGGGCGGTCAGGCTGATCAGCAGCAGCGCCAGCCCCAACCCGACCCCGACCGCCGTGAAGGCCAACCGGACCAGTCCTTCCCGGCCGCCGCCGAGGGCCAGCCGCAACCCCAGTCGCAGGACGCTGATCACCAGACGAGCCGATCGGTCGAGAAGTCAACGTCGGAGGCCGTGACCTTGAGCGAGTCGCCCTCGGCGCCGTTGACCCGCACCGACTCGACGCCGTCGCGCATGAGCACCGTACGGTCGGCGAAGCCGGCCACGCGCGGCTCATGCGTCACCACGAGCACCGCGGCGCCCTGCTGCTTGGCCGTGTCGACGAGCAGCTCCATCACGTCGTCGGCGGCGGCCGAGTCGAGCGAGCCGGTCGGTTCGTCGGCGAAGACGACCTTCGGGCCCGCGATCAGCGCCCGGGCCAGGGCGACCCGCTGGCCCTGCCCACCGGAGAGCTCGCCGGGCAGGCGGTTCTCGAGTCCGGACAGGCCCATCCGGGTCAGCCAGGTCTGCGCTTCGGACAAGCAGGCGCGTCGGGTCCGCCCGGCGAGCAGCAGCGGCAGCGCGATGTTCTCTACCGCGGGAAGCTCGGGCACCAGCTGGCCGAACTGGTAGACCAGGCCAAACGCCGAGCGTCTCAGCTCAACCCGCCGCCGATCGGGCAGCCGGTCGATGCGCGCGCCGGCAAAGTGCACCTCACCCCGGTCCGGGGTGAGGACGCCGGCGAGGCAGTGCAGCAATGTGGACTTTCCCGAGCCGCTCGGCCCCATGACCGCGACGATCTCGCCCTCGTCGACCGCGATGCTGGCGCCGCGCAGTGCGGGCGTGAGCCCGTACGACTTGTGCAGCTCATTTCCGACCAACACCGCCGCCATCGCGCACCTCCTCGGCCAATGTCGAAAGGCGCGACTCGGTGTGGTCCAGCCAGCGCAGGTCCGCCTCGATGTGGAACAGCTGGTAGTCGAAGAGCAGAGCGTCCGGTGTGGACTCAGCTCGCCGCCGGGCCGTGGTCAGCGCCTTCATCGCGGCCAGGTGCTTGACCCGTTGCGCGTCGAGGTAGGCATCGGCCGGCCGGCCCGACATCAGCGCCAGCACGGTCTTGGTGAACAGCACGGTCTGCAGCTGGGGCTGCGGCTCCTCCGGCTCGGCCAACCAGGCGTCGAGGTCGGTCACTCCCTCGGGCGTGATGGAGTAGCGCTTGCGGTCGGGTCCGGCGCCGGCCTCGACGCCCGCGACCGTGACCCGGCCGTCGCGTTCCAACTGGGCGAGCGTGCGGTAGACCTGGCCGAATCGGACGGGCTTGGCCGCCCCGAACCGCCGGTCGTAGGACTGCTTCAAGTCATAGCCGTGCCGGCTGGTCTTCTCGAGCAGCCCGAGCAGCGCGTAGGAGATGGTCACGCCGGGGCACTATACCCGATGAGTATACCCCCAGGCTATAGCTCGCCGGTCGCTCGTCCGTGACGTGGTTCAGGCGTCCTGGTCGAGAACCTCGCGCAGCTTGCCCGCGAACTTCTCGGGCTGACCGGCGTACCCGTGCTCGCCGCCGAGAAAACCGCCATGGTGGCTTGGGAACACCGTGGCCGGCTGGCCGAGCAGTTCGGCGGTGGCCGCCGCGGTGCGCCCGGTGAAGGTGTCCAGCGACTCCTCGCCGACGGCGATCACGATGCGCGTGGGCGCGGCGGCGAGTGCCTCGACGTCGGGGTGGTAGCTGCTGACCGCCCAGGACCGGTCGGAGAGCAGTGGATCGTCACGTGAGCCGTCGTCGTCGGTCGGCATCCCGAACTGGGCCGGATCGGGCCCGGGCTGGGCGAGGTAGTCGTCGGTGTACTCCCCTCGCCACGACGTCATGGCGATGAAGGCCGCCATGCCGGCGTTCGATCCGCCGGCCTGGTACGCGTCGCGAACGCCGCTGCGAACGCGTTCGGCCACCGCGGCGTCGGGCAGCACCGGAATCATCGGCGGCTCGTGGGCCACCAGGGTCGTCACGTCGTTGGGGTATGCGGCCACCAGCGCGAGCGCGGTCACCGCGCCGCCGCTGCTCGCGAACATCTCGACCGGGCCGGCGCCGAGCGCTTCGATGATGGCGTGCACGTCGTTGGCCTGCACGGTGGGCGAATGGTCGACCCGACCATCCTTGCGGAGACTGCGGCCGAGACCACGAGGGTCGTAGGTGACCACCGTGCGGTCCGGGAAATGCGAGGCCAACGTGGCGAAGCCGCTGGCTTGCATTGGCTGGCCGATCATGAACAGCGGTGGACGCCCGTCAGCCGTCGGCAGCGGACCGTGCACGTCGTAGGCGAGGTCGACTTCGTCGGTCGGCAGGATCTGGTTGGTTGTCACGGCGAGAACCACCCTTTCGTCGCGTCGGCTGCAGAACCGGTTCAGCCTAAACCGCGGTTCGCGGCCCACAGCTCGCCGGCCCTATCGGCCGCCGCGGTGATGAGGGCGGCCAGTTCGGCCCGTTCGGGAACCGAGAACGCCACATACGTGCCGCGGCCGCCGCCGATCGGACGGCCATAGGCCTTGGCGGCGAGGCGGCCATCCGGCAGGAGCCGGATGTTGAGCGCGGTCAGGATGAACTCCTCGCCGCGGCGGGTGTCGGTCCAGTGAAGCGCTTCGGGGATGGTGACGTTGATCGCCAGGGCGCTCACGTCGGGCGTGATGTCGCTACCCACGCCCGCATTCTGTCACGCGCTACGACACGTACGCCGCGAGGTGTTGGCCGGTGAGGGTCGAGCGGGCGGCGACCAGGTCGGCGGGGGTGCCTTCGAAGATGATCTGGCCGCCATCGTGCCCGGCCCCGGGGCCGAGGTCGATGATCCAGTCGGCGTGGGCCATGACCGCCTGGTGGTGCGCGATGACGATCACCGACTTGCCGGCGTCGACGAGCCGGTCGAGCAGGCCGAGCAGCTGCTGGACGTCGGCGAGGTGCAGGCCGGTGGTCGGCTCGTCGAGCACGTAGACGCGACCCTTCTCGGCCATCTGGGTGGCCAGCTTCAACCGTTGCCGTTCGCCGCCGGAGAGCGTGGTGAGCGGCTGGCCCAGGCTGAGGTAGCCGAGCCCGACATCGCCGAGCCGGTCCAGGATGGCGTGCGCGGCCGGCGTGTGCGCCGGTCCGGCGCCGAAGAACTCCTCGGCCTCGGTCACCGACATCGCCAGGACCTCGCTGATGTCGCGGCCGCCGAGGTGGTATTCCAGCACCGACGCATCGAACCGCTTGCCCTCGCACTCCTCGCAGGTGGTGGCGACGCCGGCCATGATGCCGAGGTCGGTGTAGATGACGCCGGCTCCGTTGCAGTTCGGGCAGGCGCCCTCGGAGTTGGCGCTGAACAGCGCCGGCTTGACGCCGTTGACCTTCGCGAACGCTTTGCGGATCGGGTCGAGCAGTCCGGTATAGGTCGCCGGGTTGCTCCGGCGCGAGCCGCGGATGGGCGACTGGTCGACCGA
>JBLNGJ010000348.1:0-4882 GCA_050264675.1 Micromonosporaceae bacterium | reverse complement strand
AGTGCCGGCAGCGTGATGCCCTCGCTGCTCGCCTGCGCCAATGCACGCTCATACTCAGCCGGCAGCAGTCGCACACCGACCAGACACTTCAGGTTGCGCTTCTCGGCGGTGTGCAGGTCGGATTCAGCCGCCATGGTCGGTTCCTTCCGTGATACGGGCAGCCCACTCGCAGCCCAGCACGAACGGATGGTCGAATGACGCGCCGGCCGCCGAGCCGGCCATAGCTTCGGCCCTTGCCGCTACGTCCGCCGAGCGTTCCCGGATCTCTACTGCCGCCTGTCGGCGTCCTTCGGCGATCAGGTACGGAGCGGCGGCCGTGGCCTGGTCGTGGGCCCTGGTCAGAATCCAGCAGGTGCACCGCTGCACCTCGGCTTTGCTCGCCCAGACAGGGCAAAGCTGGCTGTGGTGTCTGCGCTCGACGAGAGTCGCGACCGCCCGTGCTGCCGCTTCCAGCGCCTCGGTGGGGGATCTCGTCAGCCATGATCTTCCTCCCGTTCGCGGCGGGCCGCGATGTGCCAGCCGATCGCCTCACGCAACTCGTCGAGGGTAAACGTGCCGCTGCGGAAGTCGCCGATCTCCGAACTCTCGGCCTCCAGTGGGCAGTCTTCGTCACCGCACCAGATGCCCCCGGCATCTGGGCCCTCTGCTGCCCACAACGGCCAAGACCTGACCTCGTCGTCGGGTGCGGGTGGCGGCGCGAGATACCTGCCGATGTCGCGGATGGTGTCCATCAGCGCCGCCTGGATCTCGCGGAGCCGTTCGGGCTCGGTGGGGATCTCGGCATGATGCTCACAGCCCTGCTGCCACGCCTCAACGGCAGCAAGCAGATCTTCGTCCGAGTCGATATCGCGCTCGCACCAGCCCTCGGAGCCGGAGCCGAACTCACGTAGCTCACGGAGCAGTTGCGCCCGCACTGCGGCCGCCTCCGCTACCGCGTCGAGAAGCCGGACGCGGCGGCGCAGTACACCGACCTCGTCGAAGAGTTGCGCCAGGACCGTCCACGCCTCGGTGGACGCCTTGATGCCGTAGTCGCCGATGTCCGGGCTCCAGTGGCCATCGGGCAGCAGCCCGCCGATGACGACGCCGTCGGCCTCTTCGATCTTGACGAGCATGCTCACTTGCCCTCCTCGGCGATCGCTTCCAGGAAGTCGGCGGCGAACAGGTTCTCGTGCTCGTACAGGTCTTCGTCGGTCCGGCTGAGCATGTAATCTGTCCACGCCGTTTGGTCCCGTAGGGCTGTGATGGCCTTGCGGTAGCCGCGGGCCTCAGCCTCCTCTGAACGAGTTGCGGTTACTTCTTTCATGGGCGGGCTTACGACCTCATCGCCAGTAGCCCATCCGTAGGTCTCGAACTCGCTTCGCTCAGGCATGGCTCTCCTCGAGGTTGTGGCGCGCCCACCAGGCCCCGCACGAGCACTCGTGGTCGCTGGTTGGGTCGTCCAGATGGCTGGCGGGCAGGACGCAGCCGCAGGTCTCGCCACGGAGTTTCCACACGGGCCCGGTCTGCTCGGGGCACAGCGGCACGCCGATCGCGGCGGGGCGCTCGGTTCTGCCGCTGATCACAACGCCTCCTCGGCTGGGATGGGCTCGGCGGCTTCGGTAGGTACGGCGATCATGACTTCTTCCCGGTGTGCAGCTTGTTGACCCGCAACAGACCGCAGCGGCAGGATTGTCCGCTGCCGTCGTCGTTGAAAGGGTGCGGGGCGGGCAGTTTTGCGGCAGCGGTCGGCGGCGAAGCCGAGCCGCCGCGCCGAGAAGTTCTGGAAGAACTTCGGGTCGGGGTTGCGAACACTTGGCGAACGTTCGCCTGTTGTTCGTCCGAACGTTCCGGCGAACCGTGGGGTTCGTGCCCGTTGCGTTCGGCCCGCAGCTTGCGCATGCGCTCGCGGGCCTTGGTCCGGTCCTCCTTCACCTCGTCGGCTGAGGGGTTGTAGTGGTTCCACTCGTGGAACTGGTAGC
The DNA here is from genome assembly GCA_050264675.1 of Micromonosporaceae bacterium. Taxonomy (GTDB): domain Bacteria; phylum Actinomycetota; class Actinomycetes; order Mycobacteriales; family Micromonosporaceae; genus JBLNGJ01. Next base: position 2,924 of record JBLNGJ010000348.1, on the reverse strand, counting down.
CACCCTTCGTCCGCTTCCACAACCCCGCGGCGACCAGTGCGCGAGCCAGCTTTTCTGAGTCCGGGAGTATCCGCGGCAAGTCGGTGTCGCGCACGAGACCATCGGTGAGTCTCGCGCTGGACCACGACCCAGCGAGTACCCAAAGACCCAGAGCCGCTGGGTCGGTAGCCAGCACCTTAGGGTGGGAGTGAAACGAATCGTCTACCCGGAACCACGTCATGCGGCGTTCTCCTCCCGATCGAGAGGTATGAACACTGCGTTGGCTTTGCGCGCAAAGCGCTTGGCGACGAGATAGTAGGCAGTGTTGGAGCCGCCGCTGCCAGCTCCGTCCATCTTCCTGTTCCAGCGGTTCATTACGGTCTGGGGCGTGAGAACGCCACCGTCTTCCCAGACGTAGTACAACGGCATGTGCCAGTCTCGGACGATGGTTAAACCAGCATCGACAGCGTTGATCTCGATCGAGTAGTTGGGGCTCGCCGCATTCGACTCGTTCTCAGTTTTCGCATCGATCAGGCACACGTACGGTCTGGCCGCAGGACGGACGGCAATGATATCGGGGGTCCAACGAAGCAAGGTCGCGTGGCCGTAGTCGTCGAGCCACCGCGCCAAGTGGGGGCGCATATCCTGCGGCACCTGCGCCTGACCGAACGGCGCGGCGAGCCACCCCCAACCGACCAACCGGTCGATCAGGTCCGTCTCCCACTTCTGCGCCGGATCGAACCGGCCGCGAAACCCCGATGTCATGCCGTGAGCACCACCAGGTCGCGGTAGAGCTTGAGCAACTTGCGGTGGCTGCGGGCGGCGTCGACCTGCTGGCCGGTGGCCTGTTGGGTTGAGTAGGGCACGATGATCCGACGCTCTACCTCGAGGCCGGCGTCTTCACACGCCCGGTACATCAGCCAGGCGAGGTCTACCACCCGGCCGGTGGCCAAGTCGCCGTCCTGTGCGGGCGAGACGATGAACGCCAGTCGGCCGCTAGCGCGCACGTGCTCGGCGCAGGTCTTCACGGTCACTGACCAGGCGGCCAGGAAGTCATCGAGGTTCATGTTCCCCAGATCGGCCCGGTCGTCGGAGTAACGCCCGGCCGCCTGCATCCAGTACGGCGGATCAAGCAGCACGAAGTCGACCTTCGTAGGCGCGCCAACCGGCCAGCCGGTGGTGATGTCGTGGGTGTGGATGGGCAGCGTCGGATACTCCCCGGCGCTGGCCCGGTCGGATGCCCATACCCGCCGACCCATCTGCTTGGCCACGTGGATGGTGGTGCCGGCGCCGGCGAACGGGTCGAAGACGATCTGGCCAGGATCGGTGAACAACCACAACAGGTTCTCCACCACGCCCGGGTGCAGCTTGCCGAAGCGGCTGTTGTCGCCGTCGTAGCGACCATAGGACCACACGTCGAAGGCCATGTGCGGGTCGGGGGCATCCGCATTCGCGCAATCCTGCGCCTTTGCGGATACCCAGCGGCCGATGGTGTCTTCGTCGGGACCATCCATTGCGTCAGCGATGTCGCGGTACGACCGGCAGTTGAGCCACAGGTCCCAGGCCCGCGCCTGCTGCTCGGCCTTCTCCTGGGCTCGGATGTCCTGGGTCCACTGCTGCACCGTGCGCTCCGAGACGGCGAGTAGCTGCACCAGATCGGCGATGCGCTCGCCTACCTTCAGGTGCGATCGTGCCTGCCATAGCTTCGGCGCGAGCGCCCGCTTGTCGTCACGGGACAACGCCATGCCATGGGTGGCGTTGCGGGCGATCGACTCGTTGAAGATCTCCGCGTCGGCCAGATCACCCAGGTTCTCGGCTGCGATCACCGTCCGACCACTACGGAGGTGGGCTTGCCAGCGGTGATAGCCATCCACGAGTACGCCGTCTCGGGCGATCACGATCGGTGGCAGGTCGTCGAGCGTCTCCTGGTAGCGGGCGATGGTCTGGTCGCTCGGCTCGAGGCGCGGGTAGAGCTCCTTGACATAGCGCACCAGGTTGATGCCGATGGTCTCGCTCACGTCTCCCCCAACCTGCGCGCCTCATACTCGCGCTGTTCGTCCGAACGTTCAGGTAGCGCATGGAGCCGATTGCCTTGCGGCAGTCCACACAATCCGCATCGGCTACGACCGCGGTGATCAGCCGTTCCGTCGTCGCTATAGGCGTGGATCTGGTGCCGTTCGGCCGAACACGATCCCTTCCAGCGGGCCATCAACCACCCGCTGTCGGGTCGGCAAGATCAGCGATGGCGGGGGGCGGCGGTGGGAGCGATGCACGGGTGAGGTGTGGGCGCCGCTCAGCCCAGTGAATCTCGCAGTAACCCCAGTCGTCCTCGGCGTCGCGCTTGCAGCCCCGGTGCGCGCAGATGTCAACCAGCTCTCGCCGTGGATCGTTCGTGATCATGGCTGCCCCACTGTCGGGTCAGGCTCAGCAGGGGTGGTGATCACGAGGTGGCGCAGGCTTGCGGTCGGGCAGCGGTGGTCATGCCACCGGCTCCCGACGACGTGCTCATCTTCGGCGTGACCGTGCTGCTCTCGGACCTCGCACACACCCAGCGCGGCGGCCAGGCCGCGTCGTGCAGCCTCGCGATACTCGTCCCGATCTTCACTGCCCAGCTCGTCCCAGATGCTTCGATCAAGCATCTCGACGTCATGCTCGGCGTACGCCCTCGCCGCTGCTTCGATCATGGCCCCGGGTAGGGCGACGTAGGGGGTGGTAGGTGTGGTCATGACCCATCACCGAGATCAGTGAGCGCGTCCACAGCCGGCTCAGTAAGGGTGGTGATTGACAGGCGGTGGACGACGCAGGCATGAGAGCCCCACGGTTGCTCGTCGGCGAAGTCCTGTATCGCTCGGCGATCGTCTTGCGGGTGCCACCACGTCACGTGGGCGACTCGCCCGTCCTCCGCGTGCAGGTCTAGGTAATGGCAGCCCCACTCCTCGCGTACA
>JBLNGJ010000347.1:0-5167 GCA_050264675.1 Micromonosporaceae bacterium | reverse complement strand
GCTGGAAGCCGAGGCAGACATCGACGTGGTCGACACCACCGACAACGGGTTGCACGCGATCCTGCTCGCGCAGACTAGCCGGCCCGATGTCGTCGTCACCGGACTGGATCTGCTGAGCCTGGGCGGCATCGAGCTGATCCGCCGGCTGCGGCGGCTCGACGGCGCCCATGAACGGCCGCCGCAGATCATCGCGTATGCGATGGAGGCTCACGACGAGATCATCACCGAGGTGCTGCACGCCGGCGCGAGCGGTTTGCTGGTCCACACGTCCGGCCACGACGACCTGGCCACCGCGATCCGCGTGGTGGCCGGCGGCGAGGTAATGCTCGCCTCGGCGGTGGCGAAGCGGCTGGTGGACTGGTTCCGCCGGCGCAACAACCGGTCGGAGATGGCGCTCGGGCCGGTGGTAAGCACGCTGACCCGGCGGGAACGGGAGGTGCTGCTCCTACTGGCCGAAGGACTGCAGCCGGAGGAGATAGCCGACAAGCTGTTCATCGGGGAGACGACGGTACGGACGCACCTTTATCGGCTGCGCAACAAGCTGAGCCTGAACGATCGCGCGCAACTGGTGTCGTTCGCGTTTCGGGCCGGGCTGATGCACCGGCCAATGGCTGGCCGGTGACCAGGTGGACAAGTTGCTGGCGTTGTGGAGCGCTCCCCGGAGCCGCTCGACGGCATTCTTTCGAGCCATGGCCGGACGCGGCGATCTACGGGTCGTGCACGAGCCGTTCTCGTATCTCGCCGAGTTCGGTCAGTGCGCGATCGATGGTGAGATCGTCACCTCCGAGCCGGAGCTGATCGACGCGTTGCGCCGGCTCAGCGCGACTGGGCCGGTGTTCTTCAAGGACACCACCGACGCCCGCTATCCGGGTGCGCTGGCCGACCAGCGGTTCCTGGCCCGCGACGGGGTGCACGCGTTCCTGATCCGCCATCCGGTCCGGACCATCGCCTCGTACCAGGCGCTCAATCCCGACGTACGGCCGGAGCAGATCGGCTTTGAAGCCCTGTACGAGCTTTACGAGGCGGTCTTCACGGCCACCCGGAGCCGGCCACTCGTGCTCGACGGCGACGATTTCGCCGCGCGGCCGGCGGAGACCATGAAGGCGTTCTGCGTCTACGCCGGCCTCGACTGCGACCTCTCGGCGCTGCGCTGGGAGCGCGGTGAGCGGACCGAGTGGGCTCCGAGCGCGCGCTGGCACCGCGACGCGAGCGAAAGCACGGGCGTGCACAGCCGGACGAACGACTACGGCATAGACGTGGCCAGTCACCCGGTCTTCGGCAACCATCTGCGTCGTAACCTTCCGTTCTACGAGAAGCTACGCGAGCACGCCCTGACCGGGTGACCGACGACGCGCTCACCTCAGCGGAGGAGGCAGCGTCATCGCCGGTCTACAGTTCCCACGGCGCCCGGTACGGCATGGTGGCGGCATATCCGGCGAGCAGGTCGCGGGCGTCCAGCACTTTGGCCATCGCCTCCGCGTACAGGTTGAGCAGCTCACCGGCGTCCGGGTGCAGATGGGCCTTCTGCAGCACGAACGAGTCCTCGATGACCTGACTGGTCACCGGGTAGTCGCCGGCCAGACCGCGAGTCTTGCCGAACATGGGCTGGGCTGGCAGCGGCATCAGCTGGTAGCTGGCCGCCGGCACTCCTTCGGCCCGCAGCGCCCGCATCACCGCCGCCCGGATCCTCCCGGCCATCTCCGGCGGCAGTCCGAACGCGGCCGGATCCACCCGGAACCGCAGGATGTGCCAGGCGTGCGTACGGTCTTCGGGCACGGTGGGCCCGACGAGACCGGGCAGTCCACTGACCCTGGCGAGGAAGGCACGTACGCTCCGGTCCCGACCCTCGATCCCGGCCGGCAGCCGGTCGAGCTGGCTTCGGGCGAAGGCGCACTGGATGGCGTTCGGCTTGTGATTCCAGCCGAGCATGTGGGAAACGTAGGTCCGAGCCGTACGCGGCTCGACCACCTCTCCGAACTGCCGCATGGCCAGCGCCTTCCGGTGGACCTGGGTGTCGTCGGTGTTCACCAGCCCGCCCTCCCCGCAAGTGGCGAGGTTCTTGCTGACGTTGAGACTGAACGCTCCGGCCAGCCCGATCGAACCGGCCCGCCGGCCGCGATAGACGGCGCCGTGCGCCTGGGCGGCGTCCTCGACGATCGCGATGCCGCGGGCCCGGGCCAGTTCGAGGATCTCGTCCATGTCGGCCGGCAGCCCGTGCAGATGCACCACGACGATGGCCGCGGTCCGCGGCGTGATCGCGGCGGCCACCGCGGCGGGGTCCAAGTTGAACGACACCGGATCGATGTCCACAAAGACTGGTACGGCGCCGATGTGCAGCGGCGCCACTGCAGAGGCGATGAAGCTCAACGCCGGCACGATGACCTCGTCGTCCGGCTGGATGCCGGCCGCGGCCAGGGCGAGCGACAACGCGGCCGTACCGTTGCTCACCGCCACACACTCCCGCGTGCCGACGAACGCGGCCCACGCGCGCTCCAGCCCCCCGATCTCCGTCTCCCCGGCGGCCGCGGCGGTGAAGGCGCCACTGTGCAGCGCGCGCAGTACCGCCGCCTCGTCCGCGGGTGTCACCTCCGGCCAGGCGGGTATCCGGTGCCCCTTCGGCACGGTGCGCGCACCGCCGAACATGGCTAGCCGCGTACCGGCCCGGTTCAGCATGGCTCCTCCACCCAGTCGTCGATCCGAGCGAACGCTTGGTCGTAGGCGGTTCGCAGCTCCCGGTGACGGCGGGCCAGCCGGGCCGCGGAGACCTCTCCGTGGCGGGTCAGCGCGGCCAGAATGCGCAGCGCAGTCCAGTGGTGGGCGACGCATTCCACCTCGCGACCCAGCTCCATCAGCCGCGTCGCCCCCAGCCGTCGGCCCGCGTCAGCCAGCCAGCCGGCGTGCAGCCCGGTCACCGACAGGGCCGTCCCGGCGACCACGAACAGTTCGTCGGCCACGGAGTCGCCGTCGGCTAGCTGCCGCTCCATCTCGGTCAGGAAGACCCGCAAAGCTCCTCGGCCCTCGTCCGCATACGTTTCGCGGTTGCGACGCAGAACCTGGGCAACCCGCACGCGGTCGAGCGTCGCTGGCCGCTCGCCGGTCATCAGCTCCAGCCACCGGTGACCGATCGGCTGGTCGGCGAAGAACATGTCGCGATCGTGCGCACCCTCGTTGGCCGATCCCCGGGCCACCCTCAGGTCCGCGAGCGGGATGTCGCCGTCGAACTGGGGCGGCACGGCGTCGAGGACCCGCGCCGTGCCGGTCGCCTCGTCGAAGCCATACACGATGATCAGATGGTTGGCGTGCACGTCCCGGTACGCGGGCCGGAAATGCAGATGGAAGCTGTCGACCGCCACGGCCACCGGCGTCCCGCCCGCGACCATGTCCCGTACCTCGGTCCAGCCCGCATCAGCGTCGGCCGGGTCGTGCCAGCGGCTGGCCACCCGATGATGCGGCGTCAGGGCGGCGAACAGCGACTCGCCCGGACGGGTCGGGAAGTAATACTCCTCGCGGCGGAAGTCTCCGGGGGCGTACCGGAAGACCCAACCGCACCCCAGAACCTGTAACGGGTCGAGACCGCGCTGCGCGAGTAGCGTCGCCGCGCAGGCGTGCAGACAACCGGCCAGATCGTGCCGCCAGGGTCGGACACCGTTCACCAGGGTCTTCATCGCCGGTCGGCCCCGGCCGCGCGTGCGGTCATCGCGAAGATGTGGATCGCCGGGTTGTCCGGCAACCGGATCGCGGCCAGGTCCGCCTCCCGTGGCACCGGCACGCGCACCCTTGAGATTGACGGCGCCATGTTCGGCTGAACGTGCCGCGGATAGTGCAACACCGGAAACCTGATCGCAGCCCGGAATCCGAAGTGCGGCTCGGTCTGCGGCCAGAAGTCCGGCACCCGCAGCCATTCCGGATCCGTGCTGCCGTCGGCGAAGTGCAACCGCAGCGGATCCTCGGTACGGCGTTCCGCCGCGGCGAGCAGATAGATCCAGTCATAACGGCCCACCGGTACGCCGATCAGCCGGCCGTCGCACCGCAGGTTGTCTGGCCCGCCGGTCTTGGCGGGGAACCGGAACGGCACCGCCTCCACCTCGACGAGGCCAGCCGCGTCGACCGGGGGCAGATGCTCGGCCGGGAATGTGTTGGACCAGATGTTGAACGACCCGCCGCCCAGGTCGTCCGCCGCCGTGATGCCGGTATCGTCCAGATAGGAGAGCAGGTCGATGACCACGTACTCGGCTGTCACGGTGTCCTCTCCCGGGCGTGCAGGTCGGCGGCGGCGACCTCTCGTCCGGGCGAACACCGCCACATCGCGAACACGGCGGGGTCGACCGCGCGCGGCATGAGGTGAGCCGCCACGTCGGCCCGTGCGGCGGGGAACACAACGACGTCGCGATCGTCGTCCCGGCCAGACAGGTCCGCATCCACGCCGGCGAACCGCACATCGCCGAGGTAGGCCAGTCGGTCCGCGCCATCCTCGGCCGCCGAGCGCACCGAGGCGTGCCGGCCGGGCACGGCCACGGTGCGGTCGTCGGCCACGAACCAGGCGACCGTTGGACGCGGTCGCGGCCAGATCCAGCTGTCGGCCAACCGCTCGGCCCTCCTCGGCTCGCCCGGCGATCGCTGCATGATCACCTCGCTGAGCGGCTTGTCCGGGCTCGGCTTCACGGCGACGACCCGGAAGCCCATCGCGGCGTACACCGGCGCAAGACAGCGCTCGACCACCGCATGCAGCCACATCCGGCGTGCCCCCGCGCATTCCTCAACCGCGGTGACCAGCGCGGCGGCGACGCCAAGGCCGCGGGCCCAGGGCGCCACCGCGACCCGGTGCAACTCCCACGAGTCGTCCGGATGCTCGTGCACCCGTAGCGATCCCACCAGCCGGCCCTCGTCGTCGAGCGCCACCCAGATCGTTGCCCCCGCCCGCACCTCCGCGGACAGCCCGGCGTCGTCGTCGGTGCCGCCGTCCGGCGCGGGGAGACCCGGCAGCGGATCGGAGACCGCAAACGCCGCCCTGGTCAGCCGAGCCACCTGGGCTACCCACCGGTCGCCGGCCGCCACGGCGCAGATCCGGGCCCTCACCGGTACCGCCGCAGCAGCGTCGTCATGCAGTCCGCGCCGAACCGCAGCGCCCCCACGGGGATCCGCTCGTCGGCTGAGTGCAGCAACCACC
>JBLNGJ010000346.1:0-3281 GCA_050264675.1 Micromonosporaceae bacterium | reverse complement strand
CCGCTCGCCCCAGCAACGTTACCCGCAAACCCTGGCCCCGACATCCAGGGGTTGCGCGCCCCACAAACGTAAGTTTAAGCTTACCGTTCGTGGAGACTTACCGATCACTGGAACCGCTCGGTGTGCTCGGCGACCCGACCCGGCGGCTCATCTTCGAAACGCTGATCCGCGGCCCTCGCTCGGTCGGCGACCTCGCGGGTGAGCTGCCGGTGAGCCGGCCGGCCGTCTCCCAGCACCTGCGCGCGCTCAAGGCGGCCGGCCTGGTGGTCGACCGCCCGGCCGGCACGCGCCGCATCTACCAGGTCGACCCGGGCGGAGTGGCCGCCCTGCGCGCCTATCTCGACCAGCTCTGGGGTGATGCCCTCGCGGCTTTCCAGCAGGCCGTCGACGGCTCACCCGACCCGACCGACACCATGGAGGAGAAAGCATGAACGCACAGACGAACACCCAGGCGACCCTGCCGGCCGTGGTCCGGTCGGTCTCGGTCAACGCGCCCATCGAACGGGCCTTCGCCGTCTTCACCGAGTCGTTCGCCCAGTGGTGGCCGCCCGCCCACCACATCAACCCGGCCGGTTACGTCGGCGCCTACATCGAGCCCGCGCTGGGCGGCCGGTGGTACGAGCGGGCCGAGGACGGCAGCGAGTGCGACTGGGGACGCGTGCTCGAGTGGCAGCCACCGCACCGGGTGCGCTTGTCGTGGCACCTCAACGGGGAGTTCACCTACGACCCGGACCCGGCCCACGCCAGCGAGGTCGAGGTGCGCTTCGTCGCCGAAGGAGCCACCCGCACCCGCGTCGAGGTCGAGCACCGCCACTTCGAACGGGCCGTCGGCGGCGAGCGCCTGCGGCAGGGCGTGAGCCAGACCGGCGGGTGGGGGCAGCTCGTGCTGCGCTTCGCCGACCTGATCGAGGGCCGCGACCTCACATCGGTGGAGTGACCCGCTCGGCGAGCAGGTCGAGGGCGGCGGTGACGGCAGCAGTCCGCACCGCCGCCCGGTCGCCGGGCAGCACATGCTCACAGACCTGCGTGCCACCCGGGCCGATGACCGCGATGAAGACCGTGCCGACCGGGCGGCCGTCCTGCGGCTCCGGCCCGGCGACCCCGGTGATGCCCAGACCCCAGTCCGCGCCACAGCGGTCCCGCGCACCCGCGGCGAGCGCGGCGGCCACATCCGGGTCGACTGCGCCGCGTTCGCGGAGCAGCTGTGCCGGCACACCGGCCAGGGCGGCCTTCAGGTCGGTGGCGTACGCGACGAGCCCGCCGCGGAAGACCCGGCTCGCGCCGGGCACGTCCACGATCGAGGCGCAGAGCAGCCCACCGGTGAGCGACTCGGCCACCGCCAGCGTTTCCCGCCGCTGCGCCAGCGCCTCGATCAGCTCGACCACGGTCATAAAGCCTCCTCCGCCGGACGAATTTCGGGTCGTGGTTATGCCTGCGCATCCAACCATTGACGGTGTCCGCGCCGCACCCGCCGCCACAGCGCCCGGCGCCGGTCGGGGTCCACGTCGGCCAGGTGCAGGCCGAACACCTCGGCGAGCGCGGCGAACCACTCGGCCGGCCGGGCCAGCTCATCCTCGCGGCAGCCGTAGGCGTCCACGCGCTGCAGCTGCAGCCCGCGCAGCCGGTCGAACCCGCCGCCGTGGCGGCGGGCCGCGGTGAGCACCCGGACGAACCCCGACTCGGGTGAGGTCGACATCCAGGCGTGGCTCGCCGCGAAGTGGCTCGGCCCGGCCACGGCCGGGGCGAAGTCCATGCCGGCGAAAGAGCCGCTCGGGTCGTGCTCGAAGCGCCAGCCGCCATCGACGACCGCCGACGGGGCCAGCCGGTAGGAGAATGGGGGCTGGCCGTGCGCGCCCGGGCGCAACGGGATCGGCTCGTGCGGGCCGTCACCCAGGCCGACGTCGACCAACCAGACTCCGTCCGGGCAGGCCGGGGTGGGCAGGCCGGAGACGGTCAGGGTGAGGTGGTTGGCGGTGGCGCCGACCGGCTCCGGGTCGACGTGACGCTGCACGCCGCCTACGTGCCAGCGCACCCGGTAACCCAGCGCTTTCAGCAGCGCCGAGAGGGCGCTGTTGAGGTGCAGGCAGTAGCCGGCCCGCCCGACCTCGACCAGATGTCGGGCGGCAGCCGCCGGCGCGATGCCGACCGGGCGCCCCAGGTGGATGTCGAGGGTGGTGTAGGCGACGCGCTCCACGTGGGCGCGGTGGAGCGCGGCGAGCCCGGCCGCGGACGGTGGGCCGGGGTGTTCGAGCCCGAGCCGGGCCAGATACCCCTGGACGTCGACCACGCCGGCGGCTACCCCTCGGCGCGGGCGCCGCGGCGCACCTGCAGCGCCCGGGTCACGTAATCCACGCCGGTGGCGACCGTGACCACCGTCGCGATCGCCATGAGCCACGGCCCGATCGCGGCCGCCCAAGCTGGGAACGGACAGATGTACCAGGCGATGGCGAGGATCTGCAGGGCGGTTTTCGCCTTGCCACCGCGGCTGGCCGGGATCACGCCGTGGCGGATCACCCAGAACCGCAGCAGGGTCACGCCGATCTCGCGGGTGAGGATCACCGCGGTCACCCACCACGGCAGCGCCCCGTACCAGGACAGCAGCACCAGCGCCGTACCGGTGAGCGCCTTGTCGGCGATCGGGTCGGCCACCTTGCCGAACGAGGTGACCAGTCCGAACGCGCGGGCGATGCGCCCGTCGGCGAAGTCGGTCAACGATGCGGCCACGAACGTGATGCCGGCGGCCATCCGCCAGCCCGGCCGGGTCATCTGCCCGGCGATCATGAGCGCGACGAAGACCGGGATCAGCCCGATGCGCAGCACGGTCAGGCCGTTGGCCACATTCACCAACGGCACCCGACGCAGGCCGGCCGGACCGGCCGCCGGTGGCGCGGGCCCGGACTCGCCCACGACCGGTTCGCTCATCGGCCCACCCCTGGTGCAGCCACGAGGTCGACGCCCTCGTTCGCGACCACGCGTGCTCGCACCATATCTCCGACCCGCACGTCGGCGCCGACGAGTGTGGTGCATCCGTCGACCTCGGGCGCCTGATGCGCGGCGCGGCCCTCGGCGAACCCGTCCCCGACGGTCTCAACCAGCACCACGACCTCGCTGCCCACGCGCTCCTCGGCCCGTTGTGCGCCCAGCCGCTCGGCCAGAGTGGCGATCCGCTCGTAGCGCCGGGCGACCGTCGCCGGCGCGACCTTGCCGGGCAGGCCGGCCGCCTCGGTGCCCTCCTCGTCGCTGTAGGCGAAGACGCCGATCGCGTCCAGGCGCGCCGCCTC
>JBLNGJ010000345.1:0-2642 GCA_050264675.1 Micromonosporaceae bacterium | reverse complement strand
GGCTGATTTCCCCGCGTACGGTGCGCAGGAATCATGATCGTCACGTTGAGTAGCGGCCGGCCGGGTGCCGGTCTGTCCGCGAGCCAGGAGCTACGCGAATGTCCGCTGTGAAGCATCCGAGCGTGCGCGCTCGACGTAATCGCACCTCGACCGCGGCCACGCTGTCGCCTGATCACGACATCCAGGCTCCTCCGCTGCCCGATCGGCCCTGGCATCCGCAGACGTTGGCGTGGTGGGCCGACGTGTGGGCCTCACCGATGGCGCCGGAGTACGACGAGTCGGACAAGCACGGCCTGTTCGTGCTGGCGGTGCTGGTGGACTCGTTCTGGCGTAAGCCGCACTGGACCGCGGCGGCTGAGATCCGGCTGCAGCGGCAGTGCTTCGGTCTGACCCCGATGGACCGGCGCCGGCTGCAGTGGGAGATCGACCGGGGCGAGGCGGCGGCGGAGCGGACCCGAGCGCGTCGGCCGGTTTCACCGGCAAAGCTGCGGGCTGTCGACGACCCGCGCAGGCTGTTGGCGTAGCTCGTGGGCACCCTGATGGTGCCTGCTGCGGATGAGCAGCCCTGGCCGAGCCTGGGTCAGGAGTTGTGCGCGTTCCTCGAGGCCCGATGCGTGCACGGGCCGGGGGATCTGAAGGGCAAGCCGTACACGCTCGACGACGACAAGCGGGCCTTCGTCTACCGGATGTACGAGGTCTACCCGCGTGAGCATCCGCGGGCCGGTAAGCGGCGGTTCAAGCGGTGTGTGCTCTCGCTGCGCAAGGGGACGGCGAAGACGGAGCTCGCTGCGGCGGTGGCGTACGCCGAGCTGCACCCGGAGGGGCCGGTCCGTACCGACGGGTGGCGCAAGGTCGGCGGGCTGTGGGAGCCGGTTGGCGCTCCGGTCAACGACCCGTACATCCCGATGGTGGCCTACACCGAGGAGCAGACCGAGGATCTGGCCTACGCCGCCCTGTACGTGATGTGCGAGCAGGGCGTGGACGCCGACCTGTTCGACATCGGGCTGGACCGCATCATCCGTCTCGACGCGCGGGGTCGAGCCGATGGCAAGGCGGTGGCTCTGGCCTCGGCGCCGGACGCCCGGGACGGGGCGCGGACGAGTTTCCAGCACGTCGATGAGCCGCACCGGTTCACGCTGCCGCGCCACGTCGAGACCCACGAGACGATGCTGCAGAACATCCCGAAGCGGCCCATCGCCGACCCGTGGACGCTGGAGACCTCGACCACCTACACCCCGGGCGAGGGCTCGGTGATGGAGTCCGCGCACGAGGAAGCCGACGCGATCGCGGCCGGCAAGGTGCATGATCCGACGTACTTCTTCTTCCACCGCGAGGCCACACCTCGCGACGAGGAGGACCTGGACGACCCGGAGCAGCTGCGTAGCGCGATCCGGGAGGCGTCGGGGCCGGCGATCGCGACGTGGCCGGACTTCGAGGGCCAGGTCGAGTCGATCGCCACGCTCTACCACCAGGCGAAGCGGCGGGGCAACGCCTGGTACTGGGAGCGGGTCTGGCTCAACCGGCGCCGCCAGTCGGGCCGGCAGGCTTTCGACGCGGCCCGGTGGCGAGATCTGGTACGGGCGGGGTTCGTGATCCCCGACGGGGACCCGGTGGCGGTCGGATTCGACGGTTCCCGCTGGCGGGACGCGACCGCGCTAGTGCTGTCCGACATCGATGGGTTTCAGCACGCGTTCCGGATCTGGGAACACGACGGCACCGAGGGGTGGGAGGTGCCGGAGGGCGAGGTCGACGCCGCCGTGGACGAGGTGTTCCGGCGCTGGAACGTGGCTCGCCTCTACGGCGACCCGGCGCAGGGCTGGGATGTGGCCTTGGCCCGCTGGTCGGGCCGGTACGGCCACAAGCGGGTGGCGTTGTTCTACACCGATTCCCGTAACCAGCGGCGCACCGGCACCATGTTCCGGGCCTACCATTCGGCGATCCGCGGCGGGGACCTCTGCCACGACGGCGACCCGGTCATGGCCCGGCACATCGGCGATTCCTGCAAGCGCCTGCTGCCCACAGTGGACGAAGACGGCACGCCGCTGTGGACGATCGAGAAGGAACGCCGCGACTCGCCCAAGAAGATCGACTACGCGATGGCCGGCGGGTTGTCGTGGCAGGCGCGCCTGGACGCGATAGCGGCCAAGGAGATGGTGCGGCGGGCCCGCCGCAAGCTGGTCGCGATGGCCTGAGGGGAGCGTGAGCGTGGCTCTCCCCGAGACTGATGCCGAGTGGGTGGCCCGCCTCTCCCAGATCCACGACAGCCAGCTGCCCCGCCTGAAGGCCCTCAACGACGAGTACGAGCTGCTCTCACCGCGCTCCTACATGCATCCCGAGATCCTCAAGGAGATCGGCGACCGGCTGGAGCAGGTGGTCATCGCCTGGCCGCAGCTGGTGGTCGACTCGGTCGAGGAGCGCCTCGACGTTGAGGGGTTCCGGCTGCCGGACCAGGCCGAGGCCGACGACGATCTGTGGCGGGTGTGGCAGGAGAACAACGCCGACGAGACCTCGCAGCAGGGCCGGGTCGACGCCCTGGTGATGGGCCGCTCCTACATGTGCGTGGGCGCGAATGAGGCTGACCCGGACACGCCGCTGATCACGTTCGAGTCGCCGTTGGAGATGTACGCCGACATCGACCCGCG
>JBLNGJ010000344.1:0-5276 GCA_050264675.1 Micromonosporaceae bacterium | reverse complement strand
GCGCGCTGCCGGTGGTGCGCTGGTTCGGGTACGTGGGGTTGCTGCTCCTCGTCGGCGCGGCGCTGGTGCTCGCGGCGCTCTGGCCCCGGCGGCTGGACCGGCGCGGGCCGAACCGGCTGATCTGGATCGGGGCCGGGTTGGTGGCCGTCGGCACCATTCTGGAGCTGGTGCTGCAGGTGCCCTACGTGGCCGGCGGCGGGCTCTTCGACATCCGGGCCACCGACGTGCGGGAGGCGCTGGGCAGCCAGTTCGGCGCGGCCCACCTGATCCGCCTGGGCGTGCTCGCCGCGGCGCTGGCCTTGCTGCGCCCCATCGTGCGCGGCGAGGGCTGGGGGGCCGATCGGGTGCTGCTGGCCGTGCTCGGCGTGATCGGGCTCGCCACCTGGTCGGTCTCCGGTCACCCCAGCGCGTCGACGGTGCCGATGGTCACCGTCCTCGCCGACATGGTCCACATTGGATCGATGGCCGTCTGGCTCGGTGGCCTGGTCATGCTCATCGGCTTCCTGCTGCCCCGGGGCAACCCCACCGAGCTCGCCGCGATCGTGCCAACCTGGTCGCGCTGGGCCACCTACGCGGTCTCGGCCCTCGTGCTCACCGGGGTCGCCCAGGCGCTGGTCGAGGTCGGCTCGTTCGGTGCGCTCGTCGGCACCGCGTACGGGTGGCTGGTGCTGGTCAAGGCGGGACTGGTCGGGCTGGTGCTCGCGGTGGCGCTGCTCTCGCGCCGGCTGGTCGAGCCGATCACCACCGGCGCCGCTGGCGCCGCCCGGTCACTGCGCGGTGTGGTCATCGGCGAGGCCGCGATCGCCGCGGTCGTGCTCGCCATCACCGGCGTCCTGGTGCAGGTGACCCCGGCCCGGACGGCGGTCCAACTGGGCTCGACGCAGTCGGATCTGCAGACGCTCACGCTGACCAACCCGCTCTACACCCTGCAGGTCGAGGTCGACCCGGCCAAGGTCGGCGTCAACTTCGTGCACCTGTACGCGTACACCCCGGACGGCGCGCCGGCCAGTGTGCAGGAGTGGGTGGTCAAGGCCGCGTTGCCGGCCGAGGGCGTTGAGCCGGTCGAGGCCACCGTGTTGCCGCTGACCGCCGATCACGCCACCTCGGAGATCTCCCTGCCGTCGTCCGGCACGTGGCACTTCACGTTCATGCTGCGGCTGTCTGAGATCGATCAGCAATCGGTGGCCGGCGACGTGATCATCCGCCGGTGACCTTGCCCGCGGTGCGGGCGGGCAGGGTGAACAGCAGCACGAGCGACAGGAGCACGAACCAGTTGATCAGCACGAAGCCAACGACGCCGCCGGGGTGGTCCAGGGTGAACTCGGCGAGCGAGATCACGCTGAACGTCACCGTGGCGTAGGTGAGCCCGGCCAGCGCCCAGAGCCACGCGGGTTGCCGGCCGGTCGGGCGTACCGCCGGCGAATCCGGCCGCAGCGCGAGTGGCTCGAACCGCCGTGGCGTTCCCAGGGCTGCGTCGACGAGCACTACGAGCGCGGGCACGAACCAGACCAGGTGGTGGTGCCAGGTGACCGGGCTGGCGAGGCTGCCGGCGAGCCCGGCCAGGGTCAGGCCGGCCACCTCGTCGCCGGTGCCGCCGGAACCAGACCGCGCGGTGCCGATGACGCCGGCGGAGCGGGCGGCGCGCCACAGCCCGTACCCCAGGATCGGCAGCGCGACCGCGAGCCACAACGCCCCCGGCGGCTGGCCGGAGGGCGCGAGACGGGCCAGCAGGCCGAGCAGTGACTGGTTGGAGAAGTAGTCGAGGTTGCCGATGCCGTCGGCGTGGCGCAACTGGCGGGTCCAGAACTCCCACGAGTCGCGCGGGGCCACGGCAGCGGCGAGCAGCGTGGCCGCGGCGGCGGTGCCGGTCGCGACCGCGGCGGCGCGCCAGCGCCGGCACGCCAACAGGTAGAGGATGAACACGCCGGGCACCAGCTTGATCGCCGTGGCGATGCCGATGCCGATGCCGGTCAGCCGGCTGCCGCGCGGGGCGAGCCAGAGCAGGTCGGCCAGGACGAGGGCGAAGAGCAGCAGGTTGATCTGTCCAAAAGTGATCGTTTCGCGGATCGGTTCGAGCGCGGTGGCGAGGACGAACGCGAGGCCGACGGCGAACCAGCGGGGCTGGCCGTGCCGGTCGGCTACCGGGCGGACCAGCCAGTACACGCTCACCGCGAGCGCAGCACCACTGACCACTACGAAGATCGTCTCGGCTGCCCCGACGCTCAGCCAGGCCAGCGGGCGCAGCAGCACCGCGGCGAACGGCGGGTAGGTGAATCCCAGCTCACCCTGGGTCGCGTCGGGCTTGGCGAACGTGTAGAGCGGGTGCCCGTCGGCCCACCAGCGCATGGCCAGGCGGTAGATCTTCAGGTCGAAGAAGCCGTGCCGGTTGCCGTACCACACCTGCCCGATCGCGACTGCCGCGGTGACCGCAGCGAGCAGCACGCCCCGACCGACCGCACCGCCGAGGCCGCGGCCGGACCGCCAACCGGCCTCCCGGGCGCGCGTGCCGGCTCGGGTCGCGCTGTCGCTCACACCGATCTCCCTGGTCTGCCCGGGTTTGCCGTCCGGGCGGCGGCTCCACCCTAACGGCCATCGCGGCCGATGCCGGTCCGGTCGGTCGGGCGCCGCTACGCTGTCCCCGTGAACGATCTTCTCGTGTGGGTCGACTGCGAGATGACCGGCCTCGATCTGAGCCGCGACGCGCTCATCGAGGTCGCCGCGTTGGTCACCGATCCGGACCTGAACGTGCTGGGCGACGGTGTCGACGTGGTCATCCATGCCGACGAGGCGCTGCTTGGCGGCATGGTCGAGATCGTGCAGGAGATGCACGAGAAGTCCGGGCTCACCGACGCGGTCCGGGCCTCCACGGTCAGCCTGACCGAGGCGCAGGACATGATCATGGAGTACGTGACCCAGCACGTCCCCGAGCCGCGTACCGCACCGCTGTGCGGCAACTCCATCGCCACCGACCGCGGCTTCCTCGCCCGCGACATGCCGCGCCTGGAGTCCCACCTGCACTACCGCATGATCGATGTGTCGTCCATCAAGGAGCTGTGCCGCCGCTGGTACCCCCGGGCGTACTTCGGCCAGCCACCGAAGGGCCTGGCCCACCGGGCGCTCGCCGACATCCAGGAGAGCATCCGCGAGCTGGTCTACTACCGGCGTGCGGTGTTCGTGCCGCCCCCGGGCCCCGACGTGGACGCGGCCCGGGCGATCGCCGCCACGGTGACCAGCGAGCGGCCGGTCGAGTAACCCGTTCGCCAGTTGGGCCGGTCGGCTGGCTATCATGGTCGGGCATACACGGTGGCTGTAGCTCAGCTGGTAGAGCACTGGGTTGTGGTCCCAGGTGTCGGGGGTTCGAGTCCCCTCAGTCACCCTTTTGCAGCGCAGTTCAGCCCCGGTCGGAGGACCGGGGCTGAACCGTTGACGGCCAGCGAGGTTGCTGCCGGCGCCGGCCGGTCAGGTCGCGGTCGGGTCGGGCGGGGCGATCTGGACCCACGACCCGCAGTCGTGGGAACGGAAGACCGCGTCGGTCGCCTTGATCGTGACGACCACAAGGACGCCCGGGTCGCCGGCGCCGCTCCCAAGCATCGAGCTCAGGGTGCCGTCGGCGGAGGCGCCGCGCTCCCACGTGCAGCCGCCGGAGGTCGCGGGGACGGTCGCCTGGTAGGTACCCGGCACGATGTCGCGCCCGACCAGCCACAGCCCGTCGTCGAAGCGGGTGGCCAGGTCGGCGGTGTCGGGCGCGATGGTGACCTCGAGCTTGTTCCCGTCACCCTCGGCAGACCTGGCGAACAGGTTGCCGAACACCCCGCTGAGCGCGGCACCGAAGAGGCACGCCGTCAAGATCAGGATACCGACGACGATGACGGCCATCAGGGCGATCGGCCGCGCGACCCGAGTTGCCGGCGCCTCGTCCGTGGCTTCCACATCATCATCGACGGCGGGGTACGCCACCGGCGCCGGCGATACGGGCGAGCGTGTGGGGAGCGTCACGGCCTCAGTCTGCCGCGACCGAACGGGTGGCGTCACCCGACGATCGGATGAGGCGGGCCTCCCCGGGTCAGAGCGCGCTGCCCTTGACGTACTCCTCCCACGGCCGGTCCCAGTCGGTCCAGCCGTTGCCCCAGTCGAGCTTGTGCTCGGTGCCCTTCACGACGACCGGGTCGCCGATGTGCACGAGATCCCAGAGCCACTTGGCGTTGGCGGTGGACATGTTCACGCAGCCGTGGGAGACGTTGGTGCGGCCCTGGGAGCTCACGGACCAGGGTGCGGCGTGGATGTACTCCCCGCCCCAGGTCAGGCGCATCGGCCAGTAAACCTTGGTGCGGTATCCGCCGGGCGAGTCGGGCGGGATGCCGAACGTCGAGGTGTCGAACCACTCCCACTCGTTCTTGATCATCACGACCATGTTCCCGTACGAGGACGGGGTCGACGGCTTGCCGAGGCTCACCGGAATCGTGCGCAGTACCGTGCCGTCCTGGGTGACGGTCATCTTCTTCGTCGCGTTGTCCACCTCGATGAGCAGCGCCTTGTCGGCCACCGAGGCACGCACGGTGAGGTCGTGTCGGCCGTACCAACCCCCGCCCCAGGGCAGACCGCCGGTGCCCGCCCGTACGTTGATCTTCGTACCCGGCTGCCAGTGTTCCTTCGGCCGGTAGTGGATCTCTGTACCGGAGAACCAGTTCCAGCTGCCCTCCTGCTTCGGCTCCGAGTCGAAGAACAACCGCTTCTCCAGGCCCGCGCGCAGGCCCTCGGGCACCGCCCGGTCGAACGTGAACACGAACGGCGCGCCCACGCCGACCACCTGGTCATCGCCGATGTAGCTGTGCACGCCGACGAGGTTGCCGGGCTTGCGCATCGTGGTGAACGTCGAGGTGCCCGCCAGCTTCAACCCGCCGGCCCCTTCGACGTTGAGGGTCGCGGTGTACTTCGTGCCGTACTCGAGCGGGACCTGCGGCACCCACGAGGAGCCGTCGGGTCGCAGCGCGCCGGCCACCTCGCGGCCCGACTCGTCCGCGAGCGTGAACGCCTTGGTGGCCGCGCCCTTCGCCGAGTAAGTGATCTCGGTGGACGCGGGAACGTCGGCGGCCCCGTTCGGTGGACTGACGATCTTCGCCTCGAGTTCGTCGATCACGGCGCCGGGGCGGCCGCCGCCACCGGACCCGCCCGACTTGGACGTACATCCGGCTACCGCGCCCAGCAGACCCGCGAGCGCGAGGGCGACGAACTTGCGCACGACCCACCCCTCCGTCGATCGGCTTCGACTCCCATCG
>JBLNGJ010000343.1:0-3782 GCA_050264675.1 Micromonosporaceae bacterium | reverse complement strand
GATCGTCTCCACCAGCGGCAGTCCCGTGCCGCTCGGCACGACAGTGGTGTTCACCGCGACCGTGACCGCGGTCGCACCCGGAGCCGGTCTCGCCACCGGCACCGTCCAGTTCTGGATCGACGGCGTGGCCGTGGGTGCGCCGGCGAGCCTCAACTCCAGCGGGCAAGCCGCGTTCGCGGTCAGCACGCTGACCGTCGGCGCACACACGGTCTCGGCCGTGTATAGCGGCGCCGGCAACTTCAACCCCAGCACCAGCGGGACCATCACCCAACGCATCCAGTGACCAGCCCCGGGCTGGCGGAGCTCGGCCCGAGGCACCGCAACCGGGGAGGAGCCACGGCTCCTCCCCGGAACCGTTGTCCGATCGGCGCGACATCGCCACGTCCCGGTGACCGCCGCCGTGGGTCGTCGCGCCACCCGGCCTCCCGAGACGGGACCTGCGTCCCTGCCCGTCCCGCGGGTTTCTGTTTCACCATTGAACGTGGAGGTCGCGATGAGACGACTAGTGGTATTGGGTGGTGGGACCGCCGGAACCATGGCGGTCAACTACGACACCCAGCCCTTGCTGGGGCGGTACCCGCTGCCGATGGTCGGCCCCTTCCGTCTGCTCGAGGAGAGCCACGTCAACCACTGGGGCAAGCCCGCGTTCCGCTGGATCTACTGGAACGTGCTCCTGCCCGGTCGTCCCGTTCCCTTGCCGAGCCACATGTCGATGGCCGGCAAGCACCCAGAGGAGTGATCGGCACATGCCCACCACCGTTATCGGCACCCGCGAGATCCACGTCGACGAGGAGGGCTTCCTCACCCGCTTCGAGGAGTGGGACGAGGACCTCGCCCGTCAGCTCGCCGCCCAGATCGGCATCGAGATGACCGACGCCCACTGGCCGGCCATCCGCTTCCTGCGAGAGGACTTCCGCGCGCAGGGCGAGACGGCGACGATCCGCCGGATCAACACCGTCGGCGGCATCCCCACCAAGGATCTCTTCACGCTGTTCCCACAGAAGCCGGCCAAGAAGATGGCCTACATCGCCGGTTTGCCCAAGCCACACGGCTGCGTGTGAAGGAGACAGACGATGAGCACGATGACCACCCTTTCGGCGCCCGTGCTGGTGCCCGACTTCGATGACGAGCGCAGCACCTCCCGCAAGCTCGCCATCATCTGCTCCAAGGGCAACCTCGACATGGCCTACCCCGGGCTTGTGCTCGCCAACGCGGCGCTGGGCGAGGGGGTGGAGACGCACCTGTTCTTCACCTTCTGGGGGTTCGACATGATCACCAGGTCGCGAATGCACGAACTGAAGTTCACACTGCTGGGGAACACGGCGACACACATGCCGCAGGGCCTGGGCGGCCTGCCGGGCATGACGGCGATGGCGACACACATGATGCGCAAGCAGATCGCCGCCGTCGGCGTGCCCGACGTACCGGAGTTCCTGGAGCAGATCGTGGACTCCGGTGGACACCTGTGGGCCTGCCGGATGTCGGCCGACATGATGCACCTGACCATGGACGACCTCTACGACAAGGTCGAAGGAATCATCAGCGCCGCCGACTTCATCGAGAAGACCAACGGAGCCCAGTTGCTGTTCATCTGAGGGTCGCGCGCGGCGGGAGGTGAACCTTCGAGATGACGACTACCATCGCGAGCCATCGACCATCCACCGTGGCCCGACGCGTCGGCTACATCATCGCCGCCCTGGTCAATGTGGCTTTGCTGTTCGCGGCCAATGCCTGGCCGGGTTGGCGTGTGGTGCCGTTCCTCACCGAGGAGACGACGGCCGTGCTCGGGCTGTTCAACCTCTCGTTGCTCATCGGCGCGTTCGTCAACATCCTCTACGCGCTCGTCGACGCCCGGTGGCTGAGGGCATTCGGCGAGATGGTCACTACGGTGATCGGCCTCGCCGTGCTGTCGCGGATCTGGAGCGTCTTCCCGTTCGACTTCGGGACGTCCTCAAGCTGGACCTTCCTGACCCGCCTGGTCCTGCTGGTCGCCATGGTCGGCGCGGGCATCGGGCTCGTGGTCAACATCGTGGCGCTGGGCCGGCTGATCGTCACCACGTAGGCCGGGCATGGTGCCGGTCAGATCCTTTCGGTTGGCCCCAGACCGGTCGGATGGACTGGATACAGGCTCGAGGTGGTAGGAGGAGGTGCCGACAGATGACCAAGCCAAACGAGTGGAGCGAGATCAGCCAGCGCCTGGAGGCGTTGGGTCTCAAGCTCAAGCTGCACTTCGAGCAGACCCGGGATGAGCAGGCCGCCGACGTGCTCGGTCGGCTGCGCAAGGACATCGAGGACGCGTTCGAGGCGGCTGGGAACGCGGTGAAGGACGAGGCCGTACGCACGGACGTACGCGAGGTCGGGCTGCTGTTTGCCGACGCTGTCGCAGCAACGCTGGAGAGATTCGGCAGCGAGATCCGCAACGCGACTGCCCGTCGGTCTTGAGGCCGAGAGGAGCGGATCCGCCGCAGTCCGGCGGTGGAGGCTAACCCGTGTTCAGCTGTCTGCGTGATGCCGTGCGGTGCCAGCGGCCGGCGTTACGTCGCGCAGAGTCTGCACCTCGATTGGGCCAGCCAGCAGTCGACGCCACTCCTCCAAACGCGCGATCATGGCTGGGTCGTTCTGGACCCGACGCTGGTCCGCGGCGTAGGCCGCCTCGGTTTCATACTCGACAATCTCGATGAACGCGTTCGGATCCCCGGCGTCACGCAACAGCCGCACCCGGATCCCCCCGGGCCCCTCGTAGAACGGAATGGCGGTGCGCAGAAAGGAAACGAGGTCGTCCCAACGACCGTCCGCCACACGTCCGCGCAACTGAATGATCATCTTTCCTCCCAGTGTCGCCGATACTCGGGACGTTCGCCTCTGTCTGTAGGAGCGTCACAGGCCGACCGTTTGACCTATGCGGCGGATCTCATTCTCGACGGATGCGGGTTACCCAGGCGCCGTCGTGTTCGCGAACCGGAGGTAGGAGGACGACGATGATCGGATCCGACACGCGCGGCGCCGCGGTGCTGGCGGACGCGCGTGGGAACAAGGACGCCGCGTTCACCGACGCGGAGCGGAACTCCTTCGGCCTACGCGGCTTGCTGCCGTTCCGCGTGGCGACGCTCGACCAGCAGGTGGCGCTGGAGTTGGAGCACCTGCGCCGGAAACCTGACAACCTCGAGCGCTACATCGGGCTGGCCGCGCTGCAGGATCGCAACGAAACCCTTTACTACCGCCTGGTGATCGACCACTTGGAAGAGCTGGCACCGATCGTCTATACGCCCACGGTCGGCGAGGCGTGCCGGCAATTTAGCCACATCGTCCGTCGTCCTCGGGGCCTGTGGCTCACACCCGACGACATCGGCCGCTTGCCCGAACTGCTCGACAACGTGGGCCGACCCGACGTCCGGCTCATCGTGGCCACCGACAACGAACGGATTCTCGGCCTCGGCGACCTCGGTGCCGGCGGCATGGGCATCCCCGTCGGCAAGCTCACCTTGTACACGGCGGGTGCGGGGGTGCCGCCGGGACAGACACTGGCGGTTTCTCTGGACTGTGGCACGGACAATGATGATCTGCTCGGCGATCCGCTCTACCTCGGCTACCCCAAGCCCCGGCTGCGCGGCGCGGCGTACGACGCGTTCATCGAGGCGTTCGTCGACGCGGTAACCAGCCGGTTCCCCGACGTCGTGCTGCAGTGGGAGGACTTCAAGCAACACAATGCGATCCGCCTGCTCGACCGATACCGGCACCGGGTGGCGAGCTTCAACGACGACATCCAGGGCACGGCCGCGGTG
>JBLNGJ010000342.1:0-3069 GCA_050264675.1 Micromonosporaceae bacterium | reverse complement strand
GGGTCCGCGGCCCGGCTGGAGCCCCGCGATATCACCGACACGGCCCGCGCCGCGGCGCCCGCGAGGCAGGCTTCGGCCGAGCGCGAGGCCGGCAACCTGCGCACCGTCGTGGAGCGCGAGGCGGCCGAGCTGCGGGTGCAGGCCCGCCGCGAGGCCGACACGCTGCGCGCCGACGCCGACCGGGAGACCAAGCAGCTGCGCACCGCAACCGCGCACGAGGTGGCCGAGCTGAAGGCGACCGTCGAGCGCGAGGTGGCCACGCTGCGGGCCACGGCCGAACGTGAGATCACCCAGCTGCGGGCCAAGGCCGCCCGCGAGGCCGAAGAGAAGCGGGCCGAGGCGGCGAAGCTGCACGCCGAGGCGAAGGATCGGCGGGACAAGGAGCTGCAGGCACTCTCCCTGGAGCTCGCCGAGCGCCGGGAGAAGGCCGAGCGCGAGGAGTCGCAGCGGCACGCCGCCGCGGTGGCCAACACGCAGAAGCTGGTCGGCGAGGCCGAGGGTCGGGCCCGGGCGGCCGAAGAGCGGGCCAAGGAGATCGAGCAGCGGGCCGAGTCTCGTCGCATCGAGGCCGAGCGGCACGCGATCGACACGATCGACAAGTCCAAGAACCTGGCCGACAAGACGGTCAACGAGGCCCGGGCCGAGGCGCACCGCCTGCTCAGCGAGGCCCGCACCGAGGCCGAGCTGACCACGTCGCACGCGCGGCGCGAGGTCGAAGATCTCACCCGCCAGAAGGAGGCGGTCACCTCCCAGCTCGGCCAGATGCTCTCCGGCCTGGCCGGCATCGTGCCGGGCAGCGGTCCGAAGGGCGGCCAGCCGCAGGGTGCCGAGGGAGCGCAGCGCGGGCCGGCTGGGCCGAACCACTGACCATCGTGGACCGTCACGATCGCATAGGCCGTAACGAGTCTCTGAGAGTCCCACCGCGGGTCACCGTCACGCCGGCACCTCGGCCTGCGTGACGGGACGCCGCGTGTCAGGATAGGGGCCATGTCGCAAAGCGTTGATCTGCTGGGATTCGGCAGTGGCGGGCCGAATGAGCCCAACTTCGAGACGGTGCTGCGCGGGTACGACCGGCGACAGGTCGACAAGTACCTCAAGCAGATCGAGCTCGACATGACCGCTCTGATCGGCGAACGCGACGAGGCGTACGCGCAGCTGCACGCACTCAACCAGCACCTGCAACAACTGCAACATGAGCTGGACTCGGCCCGCCGGTTCGTGGCCACCGGCGACAGCGTCTCCTACCGCCACCTCGGTCCGCGGGTCGAGCAGATCCTCTCACTCGCCGAGGAGCAGGCTGAGGCGATCCGGGCCACCGCCGAACGTGAGTTCGGTGAACGCCAAGCCCAACTCGAACGGCAGCAGGCCGACGCCGCCGCGGCCCATGCCATCGCGGCGGCCAAACGGCGCGAGGAGATCGCCACCGAGGTCGCCGCGGCGATGGAGTACGCGGCGAAGGTCCGCGCCGACGTCGACGCGCTCTACCGGGCCGCCCAGGAGGAGTCCAAGCGCAGCGGTGAGGCGGCCGTCTCCTACGTCCGTAGGCTCCGCGAGGAGACCGACGCCCACGCGGCCAAGGTGCGCGAGGAGCTCGATCGAGAACTCACCACCCGCCGGGAGGAGGCCGACCGCCAGCACGCCGAGGCGACGGCCAAGGCCGAGAAGGAGCTGACCGAGCGGCGCGTCGCCCTGGAGCAGGAGCTCGCGGGGCGCCGGCTCGACGCAGAACAGCAGATCGAGCAGACCCAGCACCAGGGTTCGGCCGACGTGCGCGACCAGCGGGCCGAGGCGGAGGAGTACGCGACCACCCGCCGCTCCCAGGCCGAGGAGCACCTGGCCTCGGTGCGGGCCGAGGTGGAGAAGATCCGCACCCAGGCCCAGGAGGTGCTCGCCTCGGCCGAGGAGGCCCTCAGCTCAGCCAAGGCCGAGGCGCAGGCCCTGCTCGCCAAGGCGACCGCGGACGCCGACGCCCGGCGCGCCGAAGCCGCGGCCGACGCGGACGCCCGACGCTCCGAGGCGGAGGCCCTGCGCGCCCAGGCCACCGCCGACGCCGACGCGCGCCGCACCGAGGCCCTGGCTGCGCTCAGCGCCGCCTCGGCCGACGCGCAGGCGGTGCTCGGCAAGGCAACCGCGGAGGCGGAGTCACTGGTCGCAGCCGCCCGGGAGGAGGCATCGGCGGTGCGGGCCGCGGCCAAGGCCGAGGCGGGGGCGCTCCGCGCCGAGGCGGCAGAGGCGCGGCTGAGTGAGGCGAAGAGCGCTAAGTCTTCGCCGGCTGAGTCTTCGCCGGCTGGATCTGACTCAGCCTCGACCGTGCCTGCCTCGACCGTGCCTGCCTCGACCGTGCCTGCCTCGACTGAGTCGGCGCCCGATGAGACGGGCTCAGTTGAGTCGGCGCCCGGCGAGACGGACTCAGTTGAGTCAGCGCCCAGTAAGACAGACTCGGTTGAGTCAGCGCCCAGTAAGACGGGCCCGGATGTGGCCGCCACCGCGGAGCTCCCGCGCGTCGCCGCTTCGTCGGGCGACGCGGCCGCCACCGCCGAGTTCCCGCGCGTCGCCGCTTCGTCAGGCGACACGGCCACCGCTGAGTTCCCCCGGGTCGACCCGGGTGAGACCACCGCGCCGATTGTCGACTCCTCGCGCGCCAACGGTGCCGAAGGCCGGGTCGAGGGCGCGCCCGGGCCGCGCGAACCCGAACCCGACAATGGCCACGAGCGGGCTGGTCACGAGCGGGCCCGCGCCGCCGAGGTCACCGCCGACACTGTCGCCTGACCCCTGACTCTCCACTGTAGATCTTCGTTGGGTACGGTGTGGTAAGCGGGTTTGTGTCGGTGGCCCGCGTAGAATCGTACGGGTGAGCGAAAACTGGCGGCGGGAGCTGCCGGACGGGTTGGAGCTGATGGCGCCCGGGCCGGGTCTGGCCGCGGTGCTGGCCGGGTTGGATCGGGCGTCGTTGGCCGGGCCGGATCTGATCGTGGTGGCCCGGGCGCGGGCCCGTCAGCTGGCCCATGAGCAGGCCCAGCTGCTCGCCGATGTGCTGGAGATCGCCGCGGTGGCGGTCAACAGCCTGGA
>JBLNGJ010000341.1:0-15352 GCA_050264675.1 Micromonosporaceae bacterium | reverse complement strand
GTGCCGTTGACCCGGTTCTCTACCACGCTGCGCGGCGGGATGCCGCCGCGGCCACCGAATTCGTTGGCCAGTAGTACAGCCCGCAGCGGGGACACCGGTTCGCCGTTGATCTCGACCGGTCGGCCGGCGACGAAGCGGACGCACAACATCTCCGTCTCGTCCGGAGCGGCGTGCGGCCACACCGTCATGATGGGATCGATGGTGCGGGCCGACGTGCTCACCCGCTCCAGCTCCGCGCTCTCGTGGGCGATGCCACCGAGGTTCTCGTCGACGGAGTAGCCGACAAAGCGGGTATAGACGGCGGGCATTCCGCGCGCGAGCACATAGTCCGACATGCTCTGACGGTTGGGGAAGCGCTGCACCAACCAGTCGTGGGTCCACGGGGTGAATACGACGAGTCCGGGCGCGAGCGCCGCGGCGTAGCGCGCGAACCGACCCTGGTCGTTGCCCCCACCCACGCACCCGTGCGCCATCACCGTGCAGCCCGCCGCGCGTAGTGAGTCGGC
This sequence comes from Micromonosporaceae bacterium, assembly GCA_050264675.1. Lineage (GTDB taxonomy): Bacteria > Actinomycetota > Actinomycetes > Mycobacteriales > Micromonosporaceae > JBLNGJ01. The sequence goes on along the minus strand of JBLNGJ010000341.1, from coordinate 14,846 downwards.
CAGACCCGAGACGAGCGCCGCGCGGGAGGCACCGGTGGTATTCCAGTACCCGCCGTCGTGGGTGGCCTGGTACTTCACAAACTCCAGGTAGAGGTCGGCCAGCTGCTCACGGACGTCAACGAGGTGCGTCTTCACACCCTGGCGGTCGAGCAGTTCGGCGGTCTCGGCCGCACGGTAGGGCGTACTCTGCCCGAGGTCGGCGACGAAGGCGATCGTCTCCACACCGTTCTCGGCCAGCCAGAGACCGACCGCCGTGCATGACAGGCCGCCGGACATGAGAACCCCGACCCGGTGGCTCTGTAGGTCGCCAAGCTTCATGGCCCCCTCCTCAATGGATGGTCGCGGGGTACGGGGTCAGTGCTCCGCTCCAGGGCCTTCTGCTCGGCCATGTTCTGCACATCGGTCAAAGGCCTCAAAGCCGGCCATGCCGACGGCGGGCCGGTCCGCCTCGCACACCGCAAGCGCCGTTCTGGGCTGACATATCCGTCCTTCTCCCGGCGACGACATCGCTTGCGCAAGCTTGTCGGTCACGAGGCCCCTCGTTCATTCGAACCTACGGTCACGGCCGGTCCGCGTCGTCCCTCCGGCAATGAGCCCCGGCCGGTACCGGCTAGTGGTTCTCACGAGATCGATGCCTCGCCACGATTACCCTCGATGTCGGGCAACCGCGAGCCTCGACAGTGGATGTGCGCGTGCTCCATCGCGCGCACGTCAGCCTCGTCGGCTGGCCGCGTCGGCCGGACAGCTCTGTCGTAACCGCCGGACGTCCGATTTAACCGTCCCTTTGCGACACTGAGCAACTGGCACTGCGCCGGGCCCGGCTGACCCGTAAACTGCCGCCACTCATGGTCGAGAGGGCGGTGGTTCGCGTGACCCAGCGTCGGTCGGCGCGACGGTGGTCGGCACGGGCGAGCGGGATCGGCGTGGTGCTGGCGGGAGCACTCTGGGTGGCGATGCTGGGTGTCGCGACCGCCGCTCAGGCCGCCGACACGAACGCCACCATGACCCTTACCCCGGCCTCCGGGGGCGCCACCGCCCAAGTCCAGGCAACGTTCCAGGTGACGCCGAACCAGTGCGCTAGCGGCCTCGTCGTCTTCAAATGGGACGGACTCGATCTGGGCCAGCCGCTGCCGCTGGACCCGAACTGTCGCGTCACCGTGACCACTGTGCCGCCGGCGGGGCACAACCAGCCCGGAACGCACGCGATCTGCGCGCAGCTCCAACTGAACTCGCAGCTCGCCAACGCCTGCGCCAACTTCACCATCGCCACGCCGACCCCGGCCGCGACGACGCCCGCCCCGACCTCGGCCCCGCCGGCACCGAGTGCGCCGGCCGGCGCCGGTTCGCCGTCTCCGGCCGCGCCGGTGCCCGGGGCCGAGCTCGCGCCACCCCGCCTGGGCTCACCTCGGCCCGGCCCGGTCGGTGACGGCTGGATGATCGCGGTCGTCGCCGGGTTGGCCCTGGGCGTCTCCGTCGGCACCGCCTTCACGCTGCTGCCCCGCGGCGGGGACGGCTGGTCCTGGCCGCGTGGAGGCGTGGTCATCGCGGCCGGCCTGACCGGCCTCGTCGCGGGCGGCTACCTGGTCGGAATCACGCCTCGACCCGTGTCGGTCCGGCTGGACACATCGCGGGTCACCCAGGGCCTTAACGTCGACATCGCCGACAAGGCGGGCGTTTTCTACGACGGCATCGCCGGCAAGGACACGCTGGCCCGGGCCGACCTGCGCATCACCAATCTCGGCACCCGCAAGGTCAGTGCCACCTGCCGGGCCCGCCTGACCACCGGCATCGCCGAGGACGCGAGCGTGGACGCGGCGCTGCGGGTCACGGCCGCGACCCTGTCGACCGACCCCGATGCCGAGCAGGTGCAGGTGCAGCGGGGTGACTGCTGGTTCTCCGGTTACCAGCTGGCCAAACCGGGATCCTGGGACTTCTCGATCGAGGTGCGGGTCGGCTCCCGGCCGCCGGTCGTCTTCGGCCTGGGCACCCGCGATCTGCAGCCGACCGGCGACGTGCGGGTGCTGGTCTATCCGATGCTCTGGCCGGTCAGCGACGTCGGCCCGGCCGAGTCCCACCCGTGGATCTTCTGTGGCGGCATCGCACCGGAGAAGCTGAAGACGGACTGCCCGCCCAAGGCGCCCACACCGCCCATCCGCCACGCTTTCGACACTGATCGGGCCGCGGCCACGTTCAACGGCCTGGCCGAGCTCAACCGGCTCTGGCCGGTGCGCAGTGGCATCGGCGGACTCGACCTGTCCGGCACGACACCCCACACGCCGGGCACGCCGGGCCTGCGGTTCCTCTTCGCGCCCATCGACGACAGCTGCCCGACGCCGGTCTCCACCCTGCCCGACGCCTACGGGTTACGGGTTATCCAATGTGAACGCCGCGACGTCGCTCAGTTGATGGTCGCCACTCTCAATGCCAAGTACGCGGCGGCGGACGCGGCTGACGGGCGGCACCGCGACCGGATCGACCAGAGCATCGTGGTGACGCCGACCGACCCGTTCACGACGGGCGGGCAGTGCAGGGGCAGCTGGGTCGGGGTCGAGATCGACGGACGCTTGGACGGACCGGCCGCGTTCGTCGCCGCCCAGGAACTCTCGCACTGCCTGGGCGAGGTGGCCGCCGGCTCTCCGCACGCGTTCTCGACCACAAACACCGTGCATTCCAAGAACTCCACCATTCCCACTTACACCGGCTTCGGGGCGGTCAACACGCTCGACCGCATCGACGTAGCGACGGCGCTCTCGGTTCTCTACCCCAGCTTCGGTGGCGGGACCCGCTCGTCGCAGTCCTTTATGGAGGGTTGGGAGTGGAACCACCTGCGAAAAACCCTGCTCAGCAAGAAGCGGCCGGACCCCACCACCGGCACCTACCTGGTGGCTCAGACCGCATTGGCCGCGGAGACGTTCGTGCTCGACGGCGTGATCACCGCCGCCGGTCGGTTCAACCTGCGCTATGCCGGTCGTGACCCGCTCGCCCTGACCCCGACCCCGTCGCAGCCGGACGGCCGGGACGAGCTCGTCTTCTTCAACAGCCTCGGTGCCGCCATCGGCACCACCCAACTGACCTTGGTGGATCACGACCACCATGCGGGTCCGACGGACACGCCAGTGATGGTGGTGGCCGAACTGCCGGCGGGTGCCCAGACGGTTCAGTTGCGACACGACGGCACCTGGATCTGGTCGCAGACACTGCGGGCCGGCGCGCCAACGGTCTCGGCGGTCGTGGCCACACCGGCCACCGACGGCCAGCACGTCCAGCTCAACTGGCGCGGCGTAGTCGGCCAGCGCTACAACGTCTACTACCGGTCTTCGCCGGACGCGGCGCCGATGCTCGTCAGCCTCGGCTTGGTCACTCCCAGCACCACGGTCGACCTCGGCCTTACCCCGGCCACGACGCACGGCTCGTTCACGGTCCGGGCCTCGGATGGCTTCAACATCGTCGAAGCGGCCAGCAACGAGATCACTGTGGCCGCGCGCGCGCCGTACGCGACCATCACTGCGCCGGCGCCGTCGGCCGCATTGACCGAGGGCCAGCCGATCCTGCTGCGCGGCCTCGGCTGGGACACCACTGCCGGCAGCCTGGACGGTGCGAGCCTGCAGTGGGGCGCCGACGGGCAACCGGCCGGGACTGGCGCCAGCGTGACCGTCCAGCTCACCGAAGGCGACCACGACATCGCGCTCACCGCGACGGCACCGTCGGGCCTGAGTGCCAAGACGACGATGCGCGTGCATGTCGCCGCGGCCACCATCGCCGCCTTGGACGCCGCGCCCGGCGCCGGCACCGTGGTCGAACTCGGGCGTTGCCCGTCGCCGCAGGCCATCACCGCTCCGGTCGGCCTGACCACCGTCGCCACGGCGAGCAGCGATGCGACCTGGCTGCACGTCACGCCGGCCGGCGGCGCCGTGGCGATCGCGGCGGACTGCACCGACCTGGACCGGGGCGCTCGTTACACCGCTCACGTGCTCGCCACCGCGGCCGACGGCACGGTGCGCCTGATCGGGGTGCGCCTGGGCGGCGACCGCGGGTTGTCGCCCGGCCAGGTGCTCGCCGCGCTCGGCATCGGTGTCGGTCTCGTCGCCGCGCTCGGCTCCTACCTGGCGCTGCGCCGTCGGTCAACTCGGCCGGCCTTGTGATCAATGGTCGTCACGCACGCGTTCTGACCAGCGGAGTTCACGGATACCGAAACTCACCGAAACCCGTCCGGCGCGGCGGGTCGGGCCCCCGGCGTTAATTGATCTACCCCTATCAAGGCCGACCCTGAGCAGCCAGTACACGACTACCGAAACTTCACCGAAAGGGCTCCATCGACATTATGTAGCGCCCTAACAACCTTTAGCGACAGGAGATTGTCATGTCTGAGGTCGACGTCGGCGCGTCTGGCACCATCAGCGGCGCCACCCGCTGACCCGTCTTCGCGTCACCGCGAGCACGACGCCAGCGAGGCCACGCCGCACAGCCGTTGGATTCTCTTCTGCGACGTGAGCCCTTGAGGTGAGCCGGGCCGGGGCGGGCAGACCGACGAGGTCCCACCGCCCCGGCCCGATCCATGTCCCGGGCCAGCCGCTCGACGGTCAGCCAGCCGCGGGCAGCGCCAGCGCCGGGTCGGCGGCGAGGATCTGCTGGTGCAGCCGCTGCAGTGGTGGGCTCGGGTCGGCCCCCAATTCCTCGGCCAGGCCCCGGCGCAGCCGCTCATAGCGGTGCAGCGCATCGGCCTGCCGGCCACAGCGGTAGAGGGCGAGCATGAGCTGCCCGGCCAGGCGCTCATGCTGCGGGTAAACCGCCGACCGCGCCCACAGCTGGTCCTCGATGGCGGCGTGGCCACCGCGACGCAGCGCGAGGTCGTTGCGGTCCAGTTCAGCCGCGAGCCGCGCCGCCTCGAGCGAGACCCGTACCGCCTCCAGCCACGGCGCGTTCAACGTGCCGAAGGCGTCGCCCCGCCACAGCCCGAGCGCTCGCTCGAAGAGGAGAACCGCGTGCTCGTCGTCGGTGGCCGCGCGCGCCTCACCGATGAGGTGGCGGAACAGGTGTAGATCGATCATCATAGGGTCGGCCAGCAGCCGGTAGCCGCCGGCTTGCCGGCCGATGCTCACGCCATCGGCCCCGGCGAGCAACCGCCGTAGCCGGGACACATACCCCGACAGGGCATTGCGGGCGCGCTGCGGCAGCCGGTCGAACCAGACCCGGTCCAACAGGACACCGACCGGCACCGATCGGTTCGCCTCGACCAGCAGGGCCGCCAGCACCCCCCGTTGCCGGGCGTGACCAACGTCGACAACGCGACCGTCGATGCGTACTTCTACGTCCCCGAGCAACCGGAACTCAACGACCATGACGCCTTCCCACGCCGCATCGCCGGCACGACGGCGCTGACGTATGTCAATATAGCGTCTGATCTTCGTTTCGTTAGCCCGGCGAGCCGGATCCAGGGCACACCAGAGAGTCGTCCACGGAGATTGCGGTTCCGACATGGACGGTGACGTGTGGAAGTGCATTCCCCGTGGCGCGAATCGGGATCATCTAGGCGTACGGTCGGCGTCCCGCGGCCTGCCCGGCGGTGGCGTCGTGGCTCAGCGACACCTTCGTGAAGAGAGGCGAGCCCCGCCGCCACCCGTACGAGCACCTCACGGAGGCCGAATCGCGGGCCCGGGGCGGTCCACCACCCCGAGCCCGCCCGGTGGGCCATACGCGTCGACGACGACCTGCCGCGTGCCGGGGCGCAGCCGCCAGCCATCGGGGCGACCCCGCGGTGACCGTGCTGCCGTCCAGCATGTCGCGCGGGCGCGTCGTTGGAGAGCCGGAACCAGCGCAGCGTGGCACCGATGCGCTGGCCCAGCAGTTGCCACGGAACGGTCTCCGAATGGTGTGCCATCTCGGCGATGGCGACCTCATCGGCGAATGCGCTCGGTACGCAGGTTAGGAGGCATGACGGACGCTATGACGGACACCGTGACGGACACCGTTGGAGACGCCGTTGATCCGGGCCCGCTCGACGAGATCGACCGGGATCGGCGCGAACTCGAACTGCTTGGTCCAGCCGTTGTAGTGCAGTGAGAGCCGTAGTTGCGTGCGCGCATCCAGCCAGTCATAGGTCATCCGGCAGGACTCGAACGGTTCCATGGTGGGCGGTCCGTACGCCACCCAGGTCACCGGACCGCCGTTGTGGGTCGGCATTTGCACCACCACCGGGGTGATGGTCACGCCCCACGGTAGGTGCACCCGCACGTTGATCGGGGCCGCGATCGGCCGCTCTACCGGCAGGCCCTGGATCCAGTCCAGGAACTTGGTCAACTTCTCGCCCACTCTGACTCCTTGGTTGTCGTGCACCAACGCTTTGTGGGTCTCAAGCCTGCCGAGCCGAGCCGGCCGCGCTCTCCTTCGCGCGTGCCGTGCTGGGTCGTGGGCGCCGTTTCGGTCGGCCCGGCACGCAGGGAGACGACGCCGGCACAGCGGCGATCGCATGCTCGATGACCCGCCCGGCCAGGGGAGAAAGACGCCCACATGAGTGCAGACGTGGTCGTCGATCTGACCGCTAGGCCGGCCGCGGACCCGGTCAGTTCGACTCGTCGCGGTAGCCGGACTGCCGCTGGGTCAGGTAGTGCTCCTGCGCCAACCGTCGCATGGCGCCGAAAGCGACCGCGAAGAGCACCGTGCGGACTACCGCGGCGCCCCGGTCCACAGTCGCCCCATCGCCCTCGAGGAGGTTCAGCTCGACCAACACCAGTTGCTGCGCGGCCGCCGCGAACGGCGCAAAGAAGTCGATGTCGTGCTGGCAGCCAAGACCCTGCAACGTCGCCACCACCTGGGCGAAGGCGTCGCGGCCCGGCGCGTCCGGCTCGACCCGCCAGCCCAGTTCGTCGATGAACTTGTCGACGCCGGTCCGGGCCCGATCGAGCGCTTCCGCATCGGCCGCGGGCGGTGACTCGGGGAAGATGGCGCGGTTGACCACTTCATAGAGATCCCGCAGCGGCACCCGCTCGTACTCGATAACGAGCAGCAGGTCGCGCACCGACGAGAGGTCCATCTGACCGATGCCGGTCAGCGCCCGGATGAACCGCAGCCTCCGCACGTGTTCTTCCCCGTAATCGGCCTGGTTACGGGCGGTCGGCGTGCCCGGCGGTAGCAGCCGCTCGCGAAGGTAGAACTTGATCGTGCCGACGGGCACCCCGCTCTGCTTGCTGAGATCCGAGATACGCATCGTTTCGCCCCCGGCCAAGGCGGTCGTTAGTGAGAGCAGTCTGCCATATTGATCGACCTAGAAGCATCAGTCGATCATTCGGGTGGCTGAGCTCCCGCGATACCGCAGGCGTTGGCTTGATGAGAGGCGATCCGACCGGGCCCGCCAGTTCGCGCTGGCGACCGGGTCAAGGTGTCATTTCGGAGCACGCCGGATAGACTAGTATACATTGATGAATGACGCTCGGCCTGGCGCCGCGCCTGCGCTGGTGAGGGCGTCCGCGTCGTGTTCGGCCCAGGTGGCGGCGGATGTGCGCAGGGGCTCGACCTCAGTTGGCTCCGGCATCGTCTGTTGCGGCCGGAGCGCCAGGCATCTTCCGGATGGCCGGTTCGGCCGGCAACCAGGTGCCGATGCGCCGGGCGGCCGCCAGGCTCGCCCACGCGGTCAGCGCGATCAACGTTTCGTCATCGACCGACCGGTCCCGCACCGCCTGGATCTCCCGGTCACCGACCTGATCCGAGGCGAAAGCCGTGCGCAGGGCGAGTCGGCCGGCCGGGCGGTCTTCGGCGGGCAACTGGGCCACGGCCCGCTCGACCCAGTCGGGGTCGAGCCGCGGCCGACCGTCCCAGGTGGCCAGCCGTGCACAGACCAGCTCGCGCACGGCCGGTGATACGGCGCGTCGGCCGGCGACCTCCACCGCGGCAGCCGCCCGGCCGAACGCGTCGGCAATGGTCGGGTTGCCGGCGGCCCAGGCGAGGTCATCCGGGCAGCCGGCCGGCGGTAGCAGGTTGAGCGAGGCGCCCGGCGGACGGGCCTTCTGGGTGATCGGGGCTATGAGCCGGCCTATCACCCGAGGCAGATAGCCGCGAACGGCCTCGGGCAACCCCGGCGGGACGGGCGAGCGGTCCAGGAAGACGTTGACCATCCGGTTCAGATAATGGAAACAGACGGCCACGCCGATGAGCTCGGGGGCCTGCTCGCGAGGGAATGGCGGCGGGTGGCACCCGGCCCGCGACCGCAGGCCGCTGTCGCGGGCCCAGGACGTGACCGCACGCAGCGTCGGGTTCAGCGTCGCGTCCGGATCGGCCTCCGCGACGAGTCCGGCGGCATCGCGTCGGGAAAGGAGCCCGTGCGCGGCGGTGACGTGGACCTCGACGCAGTACGGGCAGGCGTTCGCGGCCGACACCGCTACGGCGACCGCCTCCTTCTCGGCCCGAGTGGCGTGGCCGGCGGCGATGAGCGTCTCCCGCAACATCAGCCAGCAGGCAGCCAGCGGGCCGGGCGCGGGCGCGTGCAGGCTCACCGGGGGAGCCAGCAGGCCGAAGTCCCGCTGCACCTGCCGGTAGACCGCGGCGACCTGGCCGTGTGCCGCCGAGGGCGGCACCGGTGCCACGTGGCGGATCTGGGCGAGCGTGCCGCGCAGGGTCGCCCGGGTCAGCATCCAGCCCATTCGTCGCCGTGCCTCCTGTCCGCGCCTGCACCGTCCATCCTGCGAGGCCACGATGACCCGCCCACCTTCGAGCATGCGGACCCGACCACGGTTGATTGACGTCGTCGTGGCCGGCGGGTTGTAGTGGCACTTCATCGCCGAGCGCGGGGAGGTTCGATGATCGTCCGGCGGGTCGCCTCATCCGTCGTCCAGCGGCAGGTCCGCTACGTCACGCCGGTGCCGTCGCCGGCCGCGACCGGCCTGGTAGCTCAGGTGTACGCGCAGATCGACGACGAGTTGCGGATCGTTGTGCCGCCGGCTCTGCTGCATTCGCCCGCGCCTGATGTGCTGGCCGCGTTCTGGATGCTCATGCGCGAGCCGCTCATCGCCACGGGTGTGGTCGACCGCCTCACCAAGGAGGCCGTCGCCTCGGCCGTATCGGTGGCCACCATCTGCCCGTACTGCGTCGATATGCACAGCACCGGCATGTACGACCTGTCGACCGAGCACGACGCTGAAGCGATCGCCCGGGACCGGGTGGACGATGTGGACGATCCCCGGGTGCGTGCGGTGGCCGCCTGGGCACGCCTGGCTCACCGGCCCGATGAACCGGCGACCGGTGCGCCGTTCCCCGATGCCCATCGGCCGGAACTGGTCGGGGTCGTGGTGGCCTTCCATTACCTGACCCGGATGGTGAACGTCTTCCTCGGCAGCTTCCTGTTGCCGCCCTGGCTGACCCCCAAGGCTCGGCGGCGGTTCAAGCACGGCATCAGCCGGGTGTTGGCACCGACGCTACGGGCGGACCATGCGCCGGGGCGCTCGCTGCCCTTGCTGCCCGAGGCCGAGCTTCCGGCGTCGGCGGCATGGGCCGACGGCAACCCCATCGTCGCCGCCGCGGCCGCACGGTCGTACGCGGCCCTGGCCGCGGCCGGGCGCCGATCGGTCCGGCCGGACGTGCGGGATCTGGTCAGCCAACGGTTGGCCGGCTGGCGCGGTGAGGAGACCGGCCTGAGCCGGGCCTGGTGCGAGGAGCTGGTAGCGGCCCTGCCCGCGGCCGACCGGCCAGCCGGACGCCTGGCGCTGCTGACCGCGTTCGCCTCGCACCAGGTCGACGACGAGACGGTGGGCGAGTTCCGTCGCCACCATCCCGACGATGTGACCCTGGTCGAGACGACGGCCTGGGCCAGCTTCGCCGCGGCCCGGCGGGTCGGCGAGTGGCACTACCCGGCCGGCCGCTGAGTCTTCACCCACCTCACCAGCGCCGATACCCGCTTGGGCACCGGGGCATCCGCAAGTCGGGAGAAGACAACCCGACCAGCGGGTTGCCACGCTGAGGCAAGCTCGTCGCTTCCGTTGGGGGAACCAGTTGACCGGCACCTGGTCCGCGTTACGGCGCCGCATTCTCACGCCCGACGTCTCCGCCACCAAGCTCGCCGTTCGCGGGTTCCACGAGAAGAGTCCGGCCGCTCGCGAGCTGCTCGAGGCCGTCGGCGCGAGCTTCCTGGCCGGATACGCCGAGGCCGCGCAGGCCAGCGATCCCCTCGATGCCGAAGCGGCGCTGGAGCGGGTGGCGCGATCGTTTCGCGGCTTCGCCTACGAGGGCGCAACCATGGCCTTCGCCGTTCGCGACGGTCTACCGCTGGGCCGCACCGACCACGTAGCCCGGTTCCTCGCCGGACGGGCCGACGCGCACATCTACATGGCCTACGTCGGCGTGGGCTGGGCCATGGCGCGCCTGCCCCGCTTCCGCTGGTCGAAGCTGTACGCGCCCGACCCGTTGCTGCGCTGGCTGGTGCTCGACGGGTACGGATTCCACCAGGCGTACTTCCACACCGAGCGCTACGTGCGCCAGCAGTTCCGGTCGCCGCGGTTCTCCTGGCCGCCCGACGATCAGTGGGGCTACGCCAACCGGGCCATCGACCAGGGTATTGGGCGGGCCGCGTGGTTCGTCGGCGGTGCCGACCCGCGGGTGGTCGCAGCGCTGCTCGACGCATTTGAGCCGGCCCGGCGAGCGGACCTCTACAGTGGAGCCGGCCTGGCCGCGACCTACGCCGGCGGGGCCGACGCGGGCGAGCTGACCTGGTTCTTCGAGCACGCCGGGGCCTACCGCTCCCAGCTCGCTCAGGGCAGCGCGTTCGCCGCCGGCGCCCGGGTGCGCGCCGGCCTGGTGGCTCCGCACAACGAAGTCGCCACCGAGGTGTTCTGCGGCCTGAGTCCGGCCGACGCGACGAAGGTGACCGACCGGGCCCTGCCGGACCCGACGGCCAGCCACGATCGACCCGCGTACGAGGTGTGGCGTCAGCGAATCGCGGACGAGCTGGCGTCGCTACGGGCCTGACCGGAGCGACCCTCCGGATCTCTCACCGAAGCCGCGCCCCGGGCCGGACGGTTCGGCCGCACCCGGAAGGAAGGTCGTGCGTGATCAGGATAGCGATCGTCGGAATGGCTTGCCGGTATCCGGACGCCACCTCACCTCGGGAGTTGTGGGAGAACGCGCTCGCCGGACGGCGCGCCTTCCGTCGCCTGCCGGACGTGCGCATGAACCTCAGCGACTACTGGGACGCCGATCCGGCCGCACCGGACCGCTTCTACGCGCGCAGCGCCGCCGTCATCGAGGGGTATGAGTTCGATCGCATCGCCTACAAGGTGGCCGGCAGCACGTTTCGCTCCACCGATCTGACCCACTGGCTCGCCCTCGACGTGGCCGCGCAGTCGCTGGCCGACGCCGGTTTCCCGATGGCCGAGGGCCTGCCCCGTGAGCGCACCGGAGTCGTCGTCGGCAACACCCTGACCGGGGAGTTCTCCCGGGCCAACCAGCTGCGCCTCCGCTGGCCGTTTGTGCAGCGGATGGTCGCCGCTGCGCTGAAGGAGCAGGACTGGGACTGGGACGACGAGCAACTGGGCGCGTTCCTCGACCGGTTAGAGGAGAAGTTCAAGAGTCCGTTCCCGGCCGTCGACGAGGACACTCTGGCCGGCGGACTCTCCAACACCATCGCCGGGCGCATCTGCAACCACTTCGACCTCAAGGGGGGCGGTTACACCGTAGACGGTGCCTGCTCCTCATCCCTGCTCTCGGTGGCCACGGCATGCAAGGCACTCATCGACGGCGAGATCGACGTGGCCGTGGCCGGCGGTGTGGATCTCTCGCTCGACCCGTTCGAGCTGATCGGGTTCGCGAAGACCGCGGCCCTGGCGACCGGTGAGATGCGGGTCTACGACCGCCGGTCCAACGGCTTTTGGCCGGGCGAGGGCTGCGGCATGGTCGTCCTGATGCGCGAGGCCGAGGCCCGCCCGGCCGGGCACCGTATCTACGCCTCGATCGCCGGCTGGGGCATCTCCTCCGACGGCCGGGGCGGCATAACCCGGCCCGAGGTCAGTGGCTACCGTCTCGCCCTACGCCGGGCCTACGAGCGGGCCGGCTTCGGTGTCGACACGGTGGCGCTCTTCGAGGGCCACGGCACCGGCACCCCGGTCGGGGACGCGACCGAGCTGATGGCGTTGGCCGAGGCCCGCGCGGCCGCCGGGCCGGCCGTGGCGCCGGCGGCGATCGGCTCCATCAAGGCCATGATCGGCCACACCAAGGCGGCGGCCGGCGTGGCCGGGCTCATCAAGGCCGCGATGGCCGTGCACCATCAGCTGCTGCCACCCACCGTCGGCTGCGTCGAGCCGCACCACCTCTTCGCCAGCGAGCCGGCGCTGCTGCGGGTGCTACGCAAGGCCGAAGCCTGGCCGGCCGCCGCGCCGATCCGGGCCGGTGTCACCGCGATGGGCTTCGGCGGAATCAACACCCACATCGTGCTCGAGCACACCGGTCCGCGCCGGCGGATCCCGTTCGATCTGCGCACCCGCACCCTGGCCGCCTCCATTCAGGACGCGGAGCTGCTGCTGGTCGGCGCCCCGTCAGCGAGTGACCTGCGCGAGCGCATCGGCCAACTGATCCAGTTCGTGCCGACCCTGGCCTACGCCCAGCTGGCCGACCTGGCCGCGATACTGCATCGGCAACTGCGGGACCAGCCGTATCGGGCGGCGTTCGTGGTCACTGACCCGGAGGACGCGCACCAGCGGCTGCGAACCGTCTACGACGCGCTCGGCGGCGGCGAGGTGAGCTTGTTCGCGGCCGACGGTCGGGCCTTCCTCGGCCACACCCGCGGGCCGGGCCGCCTCGGCCTGCTCTTCCCGGGTCAGGGCTCCGGCCGCGGCACGACCGGCGGCGCCCTGCGTCGACGCTTTGCCGAGGTCGAGGAGATCTATCTGAGCGCGGCGCTGCCCAACGGCGGAGACCTGGTCGCTACCGCCGTCGCCCAGCCCCGGATCGCCGCCAGCTCGTTGGCCGGTCTGCGGGCGCTGTCACTGCTCGGCCTCGAGGCGACGGTCGCGGTTGGACACAGCCTTGGTGAGCTCGCGGCCCTGCACTGGGCCGGCGTCATGGACGAGGCGACGCTGCTCCGACTGGCCGGCATCCGGGGTCGCACGATGACCGAGCACAGCGCATCTGGGACCATGGCCTACGTCGCCGCGCCGGCCGAAACGGTGATCCGGCTGGTCGCCGCCCTGCCGGTGGTGATCGCCGGCTACAACGGCCCGCGGCAGACCGTCATCGCCGGACCGGTCGACGCCATCGAGGCAGCCTGCCAGCTGGCGGCCGACGCGGGCGTGTCGACCGACCGGCTCGCCGTGTCCCACGCGTTCCACTCGCAACTGGTTGCCCCGGCCGCCGCCGCGTTCGCCGCCGCGTTGGGCGGCACCGCCTTCGAACCGCTCGACCGGCGGGTCATCTCGACCGTCACCGGCGCCTTGCTGCCGACCGGCACCGACGTGGTCGCCTTGCTGCGCCGGCAGATCACCGATCCGGTGCTCTTCGGGCAGGCGTTGACGCTGGCCGCGAAGGACGTCGACCTGTTCGTCGAGGTCGGGCCCGGTCGGGTGTTGACCGGCCTTGCTGCCTCGGCGGTAGACGTGCCAGCGGTCGCCCTCGACACCGACGATGAGTCGTTAGCCGGTCTCCTCCGGGTGGCCGGGGCTGCGTATGTGATCGGTGCCCCAGCGAGCTACGAGCCGCTCTTCCAGGCCCGCCTGACCCGTCCGTTGGAGCTGGGAGCCGAGTTCAGCTTCTTCGCCAGCCCGTGCGAGCAGGCACCGCCGTTGACCGTGCGCGGCGGTTCAGGTCAGCCGCCCCGGCCACCACACGCACCCGTGGCCGCCCCGCAGCCCAGGCCCGACGCCGAGGAGACGGAGTCGTCATCTGCGGGCCGCCCGCACGCGCTCGACCTGCTGCGCCAGCTCGCCGCAACCCGGGCGGAGCTGCCGCTGGCCATGGTGCACCCGGAGAGCCGGCTGCTCGACGAGCTGCACCTGAGCTCGATCACCGTAGGGCAGGTGGTCAACCAGGTCGCCCAGCAGCTCGGCATACCGCTCACCCATTCGCCGGTGAACTTCGCCGCCGCCACCATCGGCGAGCTGGCCGAGACATTGGAGAGCCTCGCGCAGACCGCACGCGGTGGCGAGCCGGTCGCCCCGGCCGCGCCGGTGGCCGGCGCGGCCGCCTGGGTTCGGGCTTGGGCCGTCGTGCTGACCGCCCAGGCGCCTCCCACGCCACTGACGCCGGAGCCGAACGGCACCTGGCGGGTCTACAGCGTCGGCGAGAGCCCGATCGCCGAGCCGCTGCGCCGGGCGCTGGAAAGTGCCCGGGTCGGCGCCGGGGTGTTGGTCTGCCTGCCGCCGGAGTGCTCCGAAGCCCAGGTCGAGCTCGCCCTCGCTGGCGCTCGGGCCGCCATCGCCGCCCCGCCCGCCACCCGGTTCGTTCTGGTGCAGCACGGTCGGGGCGCGGCCGGCCTGGCCAAGACCCTGCGCTTGGAGGCGCCACAGCTGCGCATCAGCGTCGTGCATGTGCCGGCCGGGGCCGAGGCCGTCGGGTGGGTGGTGGCCGAGGTCGCCGCGACCGCAAGCTTCGCCGAGGCGCACTATGACCACGCGGGCGAGCGAAGGGTTCCAGTGCTCCGGGCGCTGCCGGTGCAGCCAGCCCGGACCGACCAACCACTGGGCGCGACCGACGTGCTGCTGGTCACTGGAGGCGGCAAGGGAATCACGGCCGAATGCGCGCGGGCGCTCGCGGTTGAAAGCGGCGCGAAGCTCGCCGTGCTCGGACGCTCGGATCCCGGGTCGGACCAGGCACTCGCGGCCAACCTGGCCCGCCTGGACCACGCCGGGGTGACGGTGCGGTACGCGCGGGCCGAT